>NZ_JANRKZ010000072.1:0-18858 GCF_033763155.1 Microcella sp. | reverse complement strand
GTCGATCGGGTCACGAGTCGTGCCCGCGAGCTCGTTGACAACAACGCGCTCTTCGCGTGCCGCCTTGTTGAGCAAGCTCGACTTGCCCACGTTCGGTCGACCCAGCAGAGCTACACGACGGGGACCACCGAACTCTTGCTTCGCGACCGCCGACACTTCGGGCAGCACCGTCAGCACGTGGTCGAGCAAGTCAGCAACACCGCGACCGTGCAGAGCCGACACGGGCCAAGGCTGACCCAGGCCGAGGCCCCACAGGGCTGCAGCTTCGGGCTCTTGGCGCGCGTCATCCACTTTGTTGCCCGCGAGAATCACGGGCTTTTTCGAGCGCCGCAGCATCTTGACGACGAACTCGTCCGTCGCGGTCGGGCCGGTCATGGCGTCGACAACGAAGAGCACAGCATCCGCCAGATCGACAGCGACTTCGGCCTGAGCAGCGACCGAAGCGTTGATGCCCGAGGCGTCGGGCTCCCAACCTCCGGTGTCGACGAGCGTGAACTTGCGGTCGTTCCACTCGGCCTTGTACATGACGCGGTCGCGCGTCACGCCAGGAGTGTCTTCGACCACGGCCTCACGACGACCGATAATGCGGTTGACAAGTGCGCTCTTGCCGACGTTCGGCCGACCGACAATCGCGAGCACCGGCAGGGCCGGCATCGAGATGATGCCGTCTTCGCCGAGCTCGGCGCCTTCGAGAAGCTCGAGGTCGTCATCGTCGAGGTCATAGGCCGCAAGGCCCGCGATGAGAGCGTCGGCGCGCTTGGCCGCGAGGTCATCATCGAGTTCCGCAAGTCGCGCAGCAACGGCCTCGGCCGCTTCGGCATTCGCAAACTCGGGCGCGTCGAACTCGTCGCGTTCGGGGTTAACAGGGTTCTCGGTCATGGGATCCTCCCACTTGTTCCACCGCCCGCAGGCGGCGTGTGTTTCGCACGCGAACCGAGTTTCAGGCTCCCGCACGCACAAGGTCGATGAGCGCCTGCACCGTTTGCTCGAAGTCGAGATCGGTGGAGTCGAGAGTCGTGACTCCCTCGGCGGCGTTCATAAAGTCGACCACGCGGGAATCTTGGGCATCCCGCGAGGCCAGCTGCTGCGCGGTCGCCTCGGTCGACACGGCGCTCAGCTCCGCCGACCTTCTAGCCAGTCTAGCCTCTGGGCTGGCCGTGAGCAGAACGCGCACCGCAGCATCCGGGGCCACGACCGTCGTGATGTCGCGCCCCTCGACGATCACACCCGGCTCAGACGCCTGGGCGACGAGCGACCGGAAGAGTGCCGTCAGCCCCGCGCGCACCTCGGGCACACGCGCCACAGCACTCACGACGGCCGTCACGCGCGGCTCGCGGATGTCGGGCGTGATGTCTTCGCCGCCCACACGCACGAAGTAGTGATCGGGCTGCATGCCGATCGCGTAATCAAAGTCGGCGACGCGCTCAGCGACGGCCGCAGCATCCTCAACGTCAACGCCCTCATCGAGGCAGTGCCACGCCAGTGCACGATACGCGGCCCCCGTGTCGAGGTAGGCGAAGCCCAGTCGACGTGCCGCCTCACGACTCACACTCGACTTGCCGCTGCCGGCAGGGCCGTCAACGGCCACGATCGTGTCACTCATGGGGGTCCTTTCAGGGATGGTTCGGGATGCTCAGCTCGCGCCCGCGATGCGCCACCCGCGCACCGAGAGCTCGTCGATCAGGCGCTGTTCGACATCGGGCAAGACCGAGACTTCGGCAAAGCCGATGGGCGCACCGGGCGAGTGCTCGAGCCGCAGGTCTTCCATGTTGATGCCCAGTTCACCAATCTCGGTGAGCAGCCGCGCGAGTTGGCCGGGTGTGTCGTCGATCATCACGACGAGCTGAGCGAAGCGACGGTCGTCACCGTGCTTACCCGGAATCCGCGCGACTCCCGCGTTGCCCGCCGCGATGAGGTCGGCGAGGGCACGGCGCGAGCCGGGGGCTTCGGGGTCGGCGAGGGCGGTGAGCAGAGCATCCACGTCATCGCGCACTCCGCGCAGAATCTCGGCGACGGGTTCGGCATTCGCCGACAGAATCTGCACCCACAGCCCGGGGTCACTCGCGGCGATGCGCGTCACATCGCGCACGCCCTGACCCGCGAGACCGACTGCGCTGTTCGAGGCCGTGCGCAGTCGCGCGGCCATCGCGCTCGCGAGGAGCTGCGGAACATGGCTGATCATCGCGACCGAACGATCGTGCTCGTCGACGGTCATCTCAATCGGCACAGCACCCACGTCAAGAATGAGGTCTTCGATGGCGCCCGCACGACGGTAGCTGATGCCATCGTGGCCCGCGAGCACCCACGGCCGACCGAGAAACAGGTCGGCGCGCGCCGAAATGGGCCCACCACGCTCGCGCCCGGCCATGGGGTGAGAGCCGAGGTAGCGGGTCACATCAGCGCCGAGCTCGTGCAACTCAGCGAGCACGCTGGCCTTCACACTCGCCACATCCGTGACGATGGCCTCGGGATGCTCAGCCAGAGCCTGCGCGACGGTCGCCGCCGTGACATCCGGCGGCACGGCCACCACCACGAGGCCGGGTCGGTCGTCGGGGCGCGGAGCGCGACCCGCGCCATAGTCCACCGCGAGCCGCACGGCGGTCGGCGATGCATCGGCGAGCGTGACGTCGACGCCCTTCTCGCTGAGGGCGAGCGCGATGCTCGTGCCGAGCAATCCCGCACCAATGATGTGCACCTGCTCAGTGAGGCGGCGATCAGTCATGAGTCGGCTCCCTCGTCGGCTGCGGGGCCGACGTTCGCGTGCTGCCGGGCGATCGTGAGCAACGCACCGCGTTCGGCATCCGTCAGTTCACGGGTCTGACCCGAGGCGAGCGTGCCGAGGTGCAGGGGTCCGAACTGACGGCGAACGAGCTCAACAACCGGATGGCCGACCGCGGCCATCATGCGCCGCACGATGCGATTGCGACCGGAGTGCAGGGTGAGTTCGACCATCGAGTGACCCTGGCTCGGCGCTCCGAGCACGCGCACGCTGTCGACCGCGATCGGGCCGTCGTCGAGTTCGATGCCCTCCTTGAGTTTGCGAAGGGTGGAGGCCTGAACGGAGCCCGTGACTTTCGCGATGTAGGTCTTCTCGACGCCATAGCGCGGGTGCGCGAGCACGTTGGCGAGCGGGCCGTCGTTGGTGAGCAAGAGCAGCCCACTCGTCTCGCCGTCGAGACGACCGACGTTGAAGAGTCGCTCGTCGTAGTCGCGCGTGAACTCGCGCAAGTCGCGCCGCCCGTTCTCGTCGGCCATCGAACTGACGACGCCGGTGGGCTTGTTGAGCATGATGTAGCGCTTGGTGGTGTCGAGTTGCACGGCGACGCCGTCGACCGCCACCTGGTCGATCGCCGGCTCGACGCGCGAGCCGAGCTCGGTGACGACCTTTCCGTTGACCGACACTCGCCCGGCCACGATCAGGTTTTCGCAGACGCGGCGACTCGCGACGCCCGCCGCAGCGAGCACTTTCTGCAGCCGCTCGCTCGTGGGCGAATCGCCCGCTCGCTGGTTGCTCGACAGGTCGCCCCCCGACCAGTCGATCACGACATCGGGCACGAGGTCGCGGTCGCGCCGCCCGTCGCGACGCATAGGCTCATCGCGCCGCGACCCGCCCGGCCGTGAACCCGACCCAGAACCACGCTTATCGGACATCGTCAAACCCTTCGCTGCCGTCATCGAGCAACGGAGAAATCTTGGGCAACTCATCAAGCGAGTTGATGCCCAACTGCACAAGAAGCAGATCGGTGGTCTCGTAGTGAATCGCGCCCGTCTCACTGTCGGTGAATGCCTCGGTGATGAGTCCGCGACCGAGCAAGGTGCGCACAACCGAGTCAACGTTGACCGCGCGAATCGACGCGATCGCCCCACGACTAATTGGCTGCTTGTAGGCAATGACCGCAAGCGTCTCGAGCGCCGCTTGCGAGAGCTTCGACGGGTTCTGGGTGTGCACGAAGTCGCGCACCACGGCGTCGAGCTCGCTGCGCACGTAGATGCGCCAGCCTCCCCCGACCTCGCGCAACTCAAAACCACGACGTGGTCCACCCGCAGCCCCGTCGTAGTCGGCCACGAGTTCGGCGATCGCCGCACGAACGGCCTTCACGGGCCGACCCACAGCACTCGCGAGACCGACAACACTCTGCGGCTCGTCGACAACCATGAGGATCGCTTCGAGGGCGCGAGCCACATCGATGTGATCCGGGATGCCCGCCGCGGGCGCTGCATCCGTCATCTGTTCGTCACTCATCGCGCTCTCACTGCCCATAGTCGTTTCCGAGGTTCACGAGGTTCTCGTCGGTCCAGTTTTCGGCCGTCCAGCGCACCGTGAGTTCACCGAGCGGTTCGAGCTGTTCAAAGCCGACCGCCGCGTTTCGATAGAGCTCGAGCAGGGCAAGAAAGCGCGCCACAATGACACCCTTGCCCTCGGCACCCGCAATGAGTTGCCGAAACGTCACGGGCTCGCCCTGCCGCAGCATGGCGACGACGTGCGCGGCTTGCTCGCGAATCGACACGAGCGGAGCGTGCAAGTGGTCAAGCCCGACCACGGGAATCTCTTTCGGGGTGAGCGCGAGCAACGCCAGAGCCGCGAAGTTGTCGGCGCTGAGCGTCCACTTGAGCTCGGGGGTCGTCTCGCGGTACTGGTCTTCGAGTCGCACCGACCGTACGTGACGCTCGGCCTCTTCGGCCATGCTGCGGGCGAACCACGCCGAGACCTCTTTGAAGGCGCGGTACTGCAACAGTCGCGCAAAGAGAAGGTCGCGCGCTTCGAGCAGCGCCACGTCTTCGGCATCGACAAGTTCGCCTTGCGGCAACAAGCTCGCGATCTTGAGGTCGAGCAGCGTCACGGCGACGACCAGAAACTCGCTCGCCTGGTCGAGCGCATCGGTCGAGCCGTTGTGTTCCATCGCGCGCAAGTAGGCCAAGAACTCGTCGGTCACGACGCTCAAGCTCACTTCGGTGATGTCGAGCTCGCGCTTGGTGATGAGGCTCAGCAGCAGGTCGAACGGGCCGTCGAAATCGTCGAGCGTGACGTGAAAGCCAGCGGCAAGGGCATCCGGTTCGATCACTGCGGTGGTGGCCCCCCGCGCGACCGCCGCCGACTCGCTCGATGCCGCCGAACCCGCTGTCGGCTCAGGCGACCTGGCCACGCGCGATCAGCTCTCGAGCCAATTGGCGATACGCACCGGCCGCCGGCGAATCGGGTGCGAAGCTCGTGATGGGGGCACCGGCAACCGACGCATCCGGAAACTTCACGGTGCGACCAATGACCGTCTCGAGCACCTTGTCGTCAAACACTTCAACCACACGCTCGAGAACTTCACGGCTGTGCAGAGTGCGAGCGTCATACATCGTGGCGAGAATGCCGTCGAGTTGCACCGCTGGGTTGAGGCGGTCACGCACCTTGTCGATCGTCTCGACGAGCAAGGCCACACCGCGCAAGGCGAAGTACTCACACTCGAGGGGAATCAGCACACCGTGCGCGGCGGTCAACGCATTCACGGTGAGCAAGCCCAGGCTCGGCTGACAGTCGATGAGAATGACGTCGTAGTCGTCGACGATGGGCTTGAGCACGCGCGCCAAAATGTGTTCGCGAGCAACCTCATTGACGAGGTGCACTTCAGCGGCGCTCAAATCGATGTTCGCCGGAATCAGGTAGAGATTCTTGGTCGCCGTTGCTTGCACGGCCTTGCGGGCATCGGTTTCGCGACCGAGAAGCAGGTCGTAGACCGTCGGCACATCGTGGCTGTGCATGCCCAGACCCGCCGAGAGTGCGCCCTGCGGGTCGAAGTCGATCACGAGCACCTTGCGGCCATAGTCGGCGAGCGCCGCACCCAGGCTGATGGTCGTCGTCGTCTTGCCGACGCCACCCTTTTGGTTGCACAGCGCAATGATGCGAGCGGGGCCGTGGCTCGTGAGCACGGGCGGCTCGGCAAACTCGCGCAACGGGCGCCCGGTGGGGCCCGCCATCAGCTCAGAGAAGCCCGCAAGCTCCGCTCCGCTGGTGTTGTCGCCGCTCATGCCCCCAGTCTAGTGACCGGCCAGCCTCCCGCCGAGGCGTCTCTGTCGCGACCACCGGTGCACATCGTTGACTGACGCCAATGGAGCATCGCAGCGACGACGAACTCGCGCGCATCGCCTACGGACGCGCGACCGACGAGCACGGTCGACAGCGGGCGACGGATGCCGCGCTCGAGCTCGACCGACGCCGGCGCGCCCGGCTCGCCCGCGAGGTGTCCACGGCCAACGACGCCGCCGCCGCGGCTATTGGCGCCGCGGCCAACGGCGCGACCGACGACGACGCGAGTTCCGATGACGCCACGGCCAACGATGCGTCCGCAGCCGACATCACCCCGCACCGCCTGCACCGCCTCCGCCGACCGTCCCTGCGGCTGACACTCGGCGTCGCGGCTGCTGTCTGTGCCCTGCTCGTGATCGGCGTTACGGCCCAACTGCTCACACCCCGACCGTCTCTCGAGATCTTCGACAAACCAGCCACGGCTGATGACGAGGCAATCGCCACTCGGCTCGCGATCTTCGATTCCGAGGCACAGGTGCGCACCGTGGCGGTCGATGGCGAGTCGACCTTCTTCGCCGCACTCTCGACCGTCGACGAGATCACGCGCGTGTGCGTGGGCATCGTCGAGTTCGACGCGCTCACGCTCGTGCAGTGCCTGCCGGTCGAGCAATTTCTCGAGAGCGGAATGCGCAACGAGATTCCGTTCTCACCCCAGACAGGTGGCCTGCGCATCGGCGATGGCTATCGCTACTCCTGGGGGCCAACGGGCCCGTTCGAGGTCGAACAGCTTGCCCCCAGCGAGTGAGGGGCTCTGGACGAGCGCGCACGCTCGAGGTCACGACGACGGCGTGGTGAGCATCCCGTCAATCAAGCGACGGATGCCCCACCGAAACTGCTCGGTCGTGTTGTACCGCGCCACGATGTCGGCAGTCTGCGCCGTGAGCGGTACCCCGCTCGCGTCAACGTGCTCGAGCGCGGCCCGACGTTCGACCGCGAGAGCCTCTTCTCGTTCGGGGTCGCCCGTGCCGCCGTCGGCCGCCTCGAGCATGACGGTGCCGAGCACATAGACCTGGAGCGAATACGATGCCCGCGCCGCGTCGTCGAGTGAGTAGCCCGCATCAACAACGGTGCGCAACAACGCTTCGTTGAGCAACAGCGAGTGCGGGCCGTCGATGGGCCCCGTCATGATGAGCGCAGCGCCACCCGGATGCCCCAGCAGCGTGCGCCGCATCTCCACGGCGAACTGCTCCAGACGGTCAGCGGGCGACAGCGTCGTGGTTTCCAGGGCACTGAGGTCGATCGCGGCCATCACACGCTCGACCATGCCCCGCAGCAGGTCGGCGCGATCAGCAACGTAGGTGTAGAGCGCGTTGGGACTCACCCCGAGCGCACTCGCGACACGACGAATCGATAGCGCGTCGAAGCCGTGCTCGGCGACCACGGCAAAGGCCGCGTCGAGCACGGCGCTCTCGCTCAATCGACGCGCGGGTCCGGGGGTGGCCACGACTGCTCCTTGCTCTCGATCACTTCACACTGTACAGTAACGAGCGTCCTCGATTCTGTACAGCGTGCAGAGTTATCGCGCGAAAGGCTTCCCTCATGACCGACCTCCATGTCATCTTCGGTACCGGCCCCGTCGCTCGCGCCACCATGCACGCGTTGCTCCGGCGCGACCTCCGCGTGCGCATGGTCAACCGCTCGGGGCGGTTTCCGGGTGGCGACGCCCCCACGGGGGTCGAGGTGCTCGCGGGTGATGCGCGCGACACCGAGTTCGCACGGGGGGCTGCGGCGGGAGCATCCGTCGTCTACCAGTGCCTCAACCCTGAGTACCACGAGTGGACCGAACTCTTTCCGGCCCTGCAGAACGGCGTACTCGCCGCGGCCGAGTCCAACGACGCCCTTCTCGTGAGCATGGAGAACGTTTACGGCTACGGTCGCCCGAACGGCGCGCCCCTCACCGAACAGTCACCCCTCGCCGCACACACTCGCAAGGGGCGACTGCGCAACAACATGGCCGAGCAACTTCGTCTCGCGCACGAGAGCGGACGCGTGCGCGTGGCCACCGGTCGCGCGTCTGACTACTACGGACCCGGGGGTGGCATGGCCTCGCCCATGGGTGACCTCGTCTTCGAGGGCGTGCTCGCCGGCGGTACTGCGCGCCTCTACGGCTCGCCCGACGTCAAGCACTCGTACACGTTCATTCCCGACATTGGCGAAGGTCTCGCGGTGCTCGGCACCGACCCGCGTGCGATCGGCCGCGTCTGGCACCTGCCCAATGATCCGGCGGTGCAGACCTCGCGCCAGATGGCCCAGACGGCGTTCCGGCTCGCCGGAACCACGGGTCGCATCGCCGGCACGCCAACCTGGATCTTCCGCCTGCTCGGCCTGCGCGATCGCACGATTCGCGAGGTCGTCGAAATGGCGTACGAGTTCGAGACTGACTTCATTGTCGACAGTTCGGCCATCGCAACCGAACTCGGCGTGCACGCGACCCCCATCGACGAAGCGTTGGCGATCACGCTCGACTCATATCGCTGAGCGAGCCTTCTGGCTACAGCGCGCGCGGGTGTGCCGTTGCCCAGGCCTCACGGACGGCATCGGCTGTCACGAGCGTGTAGAGCTGCGTCGTCGCGACGCTCGCATGGCCCAGCAGTTCTTGCACGACCCGAACATCGGCGCCGCCTTCGAGCAAGTGGGTCGCGAATGAGTGCCGCAGGGTGTGCGGTGAGAGCTCGGCGGTGAGGGATGCCCGGGCCGCAGCATCCCGAATGATCAACCACACGCTCTGCCGTGACAACCGGGCTCCCCGCGCTCCGAGAAAGAGCGCGGGCGTCGACGCACCGCGGGGTGCGAGCAGGGGCCGAGCGCGCACAAGGTACGCCTCGAGTGCTTCGCGTGCATAGCGCCCGAGGGGCACAATGCGCTGCTTGCGACCCTTGCCAAACAGTCGCACGGCATCGCCGACCGCGACCCCCACCGTCGAGCCGCTCGCGCTGATGACGTCATCGACGGCGAGGTCAACGGCTTCGCTCACGCGCGCACCCGTGGCGTAGAGCAACTCGAGCAGAGCGCGATCACGCAGCGCGATCGGGTCGTCGCCGCTGCACGCGTCAAGCAGCCGCTCGACCTCGTCGATCGAGATGGCCTTCGGCAAACGCTTGACCTGTTTCGGGGGGCGTTGCTCTGCCGCAACATCGCGCGCGACGATGCCGTCTTCCGCGAGAAAGCGATGCCATCCGCGCACGCTCGACAGCATGCGTGCGGCACTCGACGCGCTCACTCCGGCCAGCACCTCGCCGTCATCGCTCGGTCGCGGTTCGCGCACGGTCGCGACGAACGCCGACACGTCTGCCTCACCGATCTGCGCCGGTTCGTCGATGCCGCGCTCGACGAGGTGGTCAAGATAGCGTGCGAGATCACGCCGATAGGCGGCGACGGTGTTGACCGACCGTCCGCGTTCGAGCGCGATGTGACGAAGGTAGCGCTCGACCTCACGCGCGAGCGCGATCGGCGGCACGCGCTCCGGCGCGGGCGCGAGTGCGCGCCCGGGCTCGGGCCCCGAGCCCACCCGCGCGCCCTCGGCCACGAGTCAGCCCCGCGTGCGTCGAGCGTGC
The DNA here is from genome assembly GCF_033763155.1 of Microcella sp. GTDB lineage: Bacteria > Actinomycetota > Actinomycetes > Actinomycetales > Microbacteriaceae > Microcella. The sequence goes on along the minus strand of NZ_JANRKZ010000072.1, from coordinate 9,231 downwards.
TCGGCCAGCACGGCGGCCTGGAAGATCGCGTTGTGCACACGCCCCGCGAGCACGGCATCGACGGCCGTGTCGAGCGCGACCCACCGCACGATGATGTCGGCCTCTTCGGAGTCCCGCGCAAAGACCTGGGATGCTGCCGTCAACCCCGTCGCCCGAAAAACGTGAATCACTTCGTCCGAGCCACCCGGCGACGTGTGCATCGTGATGAGCGGCTGCCAATCAGCGGCGACAAGATCGACCTCTTCGGCCAACTCGCGCTGTGCCGCCTCGAGGGGCGGCTCGCCGTCAACGTCGAGCAGGCCGGCGGGAATCTCCCAGTTGCGCATCTGCAGGGGGTGCCGATACTGCTGGATGCACAGCACGCGATCGTCGTCATCCACCGCGAGCACGGCCACCGCACCGGGGTGCTCGAGAAACTCCCGGGTGAGCGTGCCGTCGCCATAGGCGAAGCGTTCGCGGCGAATATCCCATACCGCTCCGGCAAAAGCCACGTCACTGTCGAGCACCTCGACGGCGTGAGACTCGTCGCTCAGGGGCGCTTCGGCCTCGTGTGCGTGTGGCTCAGTCACGCAGCCGACCCCGACTCGTCGTCGAAGAGCTTCGAGGCACGCTGGCGCTCGATCGCGGCATCTACGAGCCCCCGGAACAGCGGGTGCGCATTCGTCGGCCGCGACCGCAACTCAGGGTGTGCTTGCGTGGCCACATAGAAGGGGTGCACATCACGCGGCAACTCGACGTACTCAACGAGCGAGCCATCCGGGCTCGTGCCCGAGAAGACGAGGCCCGCGGCCGCAATCTGCTCGCGGTACGCGTTGTTCACTTCGTAGCGGTGACGGTGGCGCTCGTGTGAAACGGGAGCCCCATACAGTTCTTCGACGATCGAGCCGGGCGCGAGCGCAGCTTCATAAAGACCCAGACGCATCGTGCCGCCGAGGTCTCCCCCGGCGATGATGTCGACCTGTTCAGCCATCGTCGCGATGACCGGAAATTCGGTCTCGGGGTCGAATTCGGTGCTGGATGCGGTGGGCAAGTCGGCCGCGTTGCGCGCGTACTCAATGACCATGCACTGCAGGCCCAAGCACAGCCCGAGCACCGGAATGCGGTTTTCGCGCGCGAACCGCAGAGCGCCGAGTTTGCCCTCAATGCCGCGCACGCCAAAGCCGCCCGGCACACAGATGCCGTCGAGATCAGCGAGGTTCTTCGCTGCTCCCTCGGGGGTCTCGCACTCGTCGCTCGCGATCCACCGGATAAGCACCTTGGCCTGGTGCGCAAAGCCACCGGCGCGCAGTGCTTCTGTCACGCTCAAGTAAGCGTCGGGCAGGTCGATGTACTTGCCGACAAGGCCAATGGTGACCTCGCGTTTGGGCTCGTGCACGGCCGTGAGCAGGTCTTTCCAGCGATCCCACTGCACCTCGCCGGCGTGCAAGTCGAGCTGGTCGATGATGTAGCTGTCGAGGCCCTGGCTGTGCAGCATCGAAGGGATGTCGTAGATCGAGGGAACATCCACCGCGTTGACGACGGCGGCTTCGTCGACGTCGCACATGAGCGCAATCTTGCGCCGGTTGGCACTCGACACGGGCCGGTCGCTGCGCAGCACGAGAGCGTCGGGCTGAATACCGATTGAGCGCAGTGCGGCAACGGAGTGCTGCGTTGGCTTGGTCTTTTGCTCACCACTCGCGCCCATGAAGGGCACGAGGCTCACGTGCACGAAAAACACGTTGCGGCGGCTCAGCTCGTGGCGCACCTGGCGCGCGGCTTCGATGAACGGCTGCGACTCGATGTCGCCGACGGTGCCACCGATCTCGGTGATGATGACGTCGGGCTGCTGCTCATCTTGCGCCTGCAGTCGCATGCGCCGCTTGATCTCGTCGGTGATGTGCGGAATGACCTGCACGGTGTCGCCGAGATACTCGCCGCGGCGCTCACGTGCGATGACTTGCGAGTAGATCTGGCCGGTCGTGACGTTGGCGGCCTGGTTCAAGTTGATGTCGAGAAAACGCTCGTAGTGTCCGATGTCGAGGTCGGTCTCGGCACCGTCGTCGGTCACGAAGACCTCGCCGTGCTGGAACGGGTTCATCGTGCCCGGGTCGACGTTGAGATACGGGTCGAGCTTCTGCATGACGACGCGCAAGCCGCGCGCGGTCAGCAGATTGCCGAGACTGGCGGCAGTAAGGCCCTTACCCAGAGACGAGACGACACCTCCGGTCACGAAGATGTGCTTGGTGATTCGACCGGTCGAGCCCGAGTCAGAAGATGCCCTGTCTGAAGTGTCCGCCACGGGGTTCCATGCTATCCGACGTGACGCGCGCTCGTTCTCGACGCGCGGTGCGCCGTGAGCGTACAGTGTGCGCCATGCGCGCTCTCGCCCTCTCCCCCGACCTACGGATGCGGAGCCGCGGTCGATTCGCCCTCGCAGCCGTGCGGGCCACCGTCGTCGGGTCGCTCCTCGCGGCCATTGCCCTGAGCGCCGCAGGATGCGCGGGCCTCCCGGGATCGCCCGTGTCCGTCGCTGTTTCCGAAGCGCCGGGGTTTCCTCGAAACGCGCCCGTGAGTGAACCGCTGTTCGACGACAACTGGCGCGGCGAGCCCATCGCGTGGCTCGACGATGACCGCGAAACCATCACGGTCGTGAGCTACGGAAGCTCCACGTGCCCTCTCGTCGCGACAGCGATCACGGTGATTGACGACAGCACGGTCTCGATCGACCTGCGCCAAGCGCCCGCGCAAGCATGCACCGACGACCTCGCTCCCTACACGCACGTTCTCGCCGTGCCCGCGGGGTGGGGTCAAGGCGAGGGGCCCTACGCCGCCACTGTCACTCGAGCTCTCGATGCATTCGGTCCCACGGGATCAGTGCAGACGACCGCCCAGCTGTGGCCGTGGCCCGAGCCGCCGTCAATTGCTGTGCAGACCCTTTCCGGCCTCCCCGACGACATCATCCTGCCCGCGGACGCCCTCGACAAAGGTGCACCGCTCGCCTTCTGGGGACCCGGGCGCGCATCACTCAGGGTGATCACCTGGGGTAGCTCGAGTTGCCCTCCGCCCGCGCTCTCGCTCGACCTCACCTCGAGCACCGAACTGGCTCTCGTCTTCGGCGCGCTGCCGCCGCGTGCGTGTACCGCGGACTTTGCACCCACGACGCACGTCTTCGGCGTGCCCGACGGGCTCGACCCCGACACGGTGTTTCTCACGATCACGATCGAGCTGAGCGACGCTCCGCGCCTTCAGTTTCGGCTTCCGATCGCCGAGTAGCGAGCGGCAGCGCTAGCCGACGAGTTCGCGCGCGGTTTGCATGAGGTCGCGCGCGTGCGTGAGTCCTGACTCGCTGTCAGGCAACCCGCTCAACAGTCGCGCCATTTCGGCGATGCGCTCGTCACCGTGCAACTGCTGCACGCTCGAGGCCGTCACAGCGCCGTCACTGTCTTTCACGACACGCAAGTGATTCGTTGCAAATGCCGCGACTTGCGCGAGGTGGGTCACGACAATGACCTGTGCGGTCTGCGCGAGCCGCGCGAGGCGCCGCCCGATCTCGATAGCACTGGCACCACCCACCCCAGCGTCAACCTCGTCGAAGATAAACGTGGGCACGGGGTCGGTTGCGGCGATCACGACCTCGAGCGCGAGCATGACGCGCGAGAGCTCACCGCCTGACGCACCCCGCCCCAGCGGTCGCGGCTCGGCACCCGGATGCGGCTGCAGCAAGATCGCCACCGCATCACGACCACTCGCCGTGTACTCGTCGCGCTGCGTCACGTCCACCGTGATGCGCGCCGAACCCATCGCGAGGGCGGCGAGCTCGCCCGTGACGCGCTCCGACAGACGGATGCCCGCCACGCGCCGCAAATCGCTCAGCCGGTCGGCGAGCATCATGAGTCGGGCGCGATCAGCATCGACCTCGACACGCAATGACTCGATGCGATCGGTGTCGTGGTCAAGCTCCATGAGTCGACCGCTGCCCGAATCGAGATAGTCGATGACCTCGTCGAGAGTGGGGCCGTATTTGCGCATGAGGGTGGCCAGCTCAGCCCGGCGCTCTTGCACGGCCTCGAGCTCGCGCCCGCCATCACTGTCGAGCGAGGCGAGGTACGACGATAATTGGGTCGCGAGCTCGCCCACGACAAAGCCCGCGTTGGCGATGGCTTCGGCGATCGTGCCGAGTTCGGGGTCGTGGCCCGACACCCGGTCGATCGTGCGTCGGGCGCTGTCGAGCAGCGAGAGGGCATCCCGCGCCTCATCGAGGCTTTCGCTCGAAATGAGGTCGTGCGCTTGGGCAGCGGCGAGCCGAAGGTCTTCAATGTTCGTCAAGCGATCGGCGCGTTCCGTCAGTTCGGCGTCTTCACCGCGGCGGGGCGCCGCCGACTCAATCTCGGTCATGGCGAGCCGAAGGTCTTCTGCTTCTCGGGCGCGCCGATCGCGCTCGGCCACGAGCACATCGAGTTCGGCTTGCGCGTCGTTCCAACGACGAAAGACCTCTTGGTAGTCGCCGAGCACGCTCGCCAGTTCAGGGCCCGCAAAACGATCGAGCGCCTCGCGCTGGGCCGTCGCCGACTTCAGGCGAATTTGGTCGCTCTGACCATGCACCACAACGAGTTGCTGACCAATCTCGTTCAAGACACCGACAGGGGTCGAACGACCGCCGACCACGGCCCGCGATCGGCCCTCTTGCGAGATCGAGCGGCTGAGAATGAGGGCGCCGCCGTCGAGGTCTCCCCCGGCATCGCGAACCCGATCAGCGACCGCACCATGCTCGTCAATGTGCCAATGGCCTTCGACGAGCGCCTGGCCCGACCCCGAACGGATCGCTCCGGTATCGGCCCGGTCACCGAGCAGCAGGCCGAGGGCGGTGACCACCATCGTCTTGCCGGCACCGGTCTCGCCCGTGAGCGCGGTGAAGCCCGGACCCAACGGCAATCGCGCTTCGCCGATCACACCGAGATGACGGATAGAGATCTCTTCGATCACGCGCCGCGGCCTTCCTCGTCGATGGGTCCCCGCCACCCGTGCACGGGCAGGGCAAATTTGTTGACCAAGCGGTCGGTGAACGGACCGGGGTGAAGTCGCGCGAGCCGCACGGGAGTCGGCGAACGACGCGCGACAACTCGGGCTCCGCGCGGAAGATCGACGGCCCGACGGCCGTCACACCACAACACGCCGACTCCCTGGGTGCGATCGAGCACCTCGACCGCGAGCGAGCTATTGGGGCCCACGACGAGCGGGCGAGCAAAGAGGGCGTGCGCGCTGAGCGGCACGAGAAGCATTGCGTCGAGACTGGGCCACACGATTGGGCCCCCGGCGGAAAACGCATACGCCGTTGACCCCGTCGGTGTCGACATCACGACACCGTCGCAGCCGAAGCTCGACAGTGGACGGCCATCAACCTCGATGACAACTTCGAGCATGCGCTCGCGGCTCGCCTTCTCGACGGTCGCTTCATTGAGCGCCCACGTTTCGTAGATGACCTCGGTGCCGAGCTTGACGCGCACCGACAGAGTCATGCGCTCTTCAACCAGGTAGTCGCGGTCAAGGGCTCGAGCCACCGCCGACGCCAAGTCGTCACGTTCGCTCTCCGCCAGAAATCCGACGTGTCCCAAGTTGATTCCGAGCAGAGGCGCCGAACCGCCGCGCGCCAACTCCGCCGCCCGCAAGATCGTGCCGTCGCCCCCGAGCACAATCACGAGCTCAATTTCACCGACGGCAACGTCGGCGCCCAGAACGCGCAAATCGCCCGCGCCCGACGCTCCGCGCAAGTCGTCGAGAGACTCAGCGTCAACCACGGGCGTCACCCCGGCCGCCCGCAACAGGTGCACGACATCCACGGCGGCCGCCAACGACTCGGTCCGCCCTGTGTGGGCGACAACGAGAATGCATCGGGTGGTCACGGTTTCCCCTTCTCAGGGCTGTCGGTAGCGCGGTCTGGTGTGCGGAGGTCGGTGCGAACCGCGGTGTGGTCGCGGTTCGCGCCCACCGGCTCATTCGCGAGCTCAGTCGCTCGCGCTCTCCATTCTGTCGGATGCACCCCGACACCCGGCTCGAAGACCACCAGATACTCGTGGTTTCCACCGCTTCCGATAATCGGGGAGGAGAGCAGAGCGCTCGCGTGCAGACCCAGATCGCTCGCCGCCCACAGCACACCCATGATCGCGTCGTCGCGCACCGGTGCCGACTTCACGATGCCCTCCCGCACGCCCTGCCGCCCCGCCTCGAACTGCGGCTTGATCAGCAGAACCATGGGCACGTCGGCGCCGACCGTGGCCACAATCGCCGGCAGCACGAGAGTCAACGAAATGAAGCTGAGGTCGCCGACAACCAGATCGGGATGCTCGCTCACGCCGCTCACCAGCGCCAGTCGCTCGGCCGTGAGCGCGCGAGCGTTCTCGCCTTCCACCACCACAACGCGCGAGTCGGCGCGTATCTCTGGCGCGAGTTGTCCGTGCCCGACGTCGAGCGCAATCACCTGGCGGGCACCGCGCTCGAGCAAGACTTGCGTGAAGCCGCCCGTTGAGGCTCCGAGATCGAGCGCGAGCATCCCGCGCACATCGATCGCCGCCGCGTCGAGCCCCGCCATGAGCTTGAGCGCGGCGCGACTGACATAGCGGTCGTCACCATCGACGTCGATCACGTCGGTTTGCGAGACGGGATGCGCGGGCTTGACAATCGCGCGCGCATTGACCGTCACGCGTCCGGCTTCGATCGCCGCGCGCGCCACGGTGCGCGAGCGCACGAGCCCGCGCTCGACGAGCACGAGATCGAGTCGACGGGACGTCGCCGAGGTGCGCTCCGATCCGTCAGACTCGCCAGGCTCGACGCTCGGCACAGCAGACATCAGGCCGAACGGCCGGTGTCGCCGTCGGTCGCCTCAAGCTGGTTGCGCAGTTCGTCGTGCAGCTGGCGAAACGCCGCAGCGCGGTCACCGAGCGGGCGCTCGTCGATGAGCGCGAGGCGCGAGAGCAGCGCCTCGTCGGGCTCGGTCGAAAACTCGCCGTCGATCATGGCTATGACGATACCGCCAGCTGCATGAGCTGCTCGTCGACATCGAGACCGTAAATCTGCAAACCGGATGCGTAGATGACCGCCGCGCCAGCGCGCAAAAGGTTGAGCGAGTCGGATCCCGCGCGCGCAACGCGAACGACGTGCTGCTTCATGCGCACGACCGCCTGACCGACGGATGCGGTGCGCACGCCATCGGCGTCCACATCGATCTCAACCGCGGGGTAGGGCACAAAGAGTTCCCGCAAGTCGCCCAGAATGAAGTCGGGCTGCATCGTCGGGGGCGCGGCCAACACTTGCTTGGCACGGTCGATGCCCGTCAGCACAAGCGCCGTCGCGAGCCCGGCCCGCTTGCCGCCCATGATGTCGGTGTCGAGACGGTCGCCCACCACCAGGGGATTTGTTGCGCCGAAACGCTCACTGGCAACATCAAAGATCGCGGTTTCCGGTTTGCCAGCAAAAACGGGCAGTCGCCCCACGGCGAGGTGCACGGCCGAGACGAGCGTTCCGTTACCCGGCGCGATGCCTCGCGCAACGGGAATCGTCCAGTCGGTGTTCGTCGCGACCCAGGGAATTCCCGTGTGCAGCGCGAACGACGCCTCGGCCAAGTGCTCCCAGCCGACGTGCGGCGCAAATCCCTGGATGACCGCCGCCGGCTGGTCGTCAGCCGAGCGCGTCACGCGAAACCCTGCGGCCTCTACCTCGGTGACCAGCCCATCACCGCCGACAACGAGCACGAGCGCACCGGGATCAACGAGCGTCGCGAGGATGCGCACCGCCGCTTGAGGGCTCGTGACGACGTCGCTCGCCTCGACCGCGAGGCCAAACTCGCGCAAGTGCTCGGCAACCGACTCATCAGTGCGCGAGGCGTTGTTGGTGATGTAGCCCACGCGCACCGACTTCGCTGCGCGGGTAATGCTCTCCACCGCGTGCGGGATAGCACCGGGGCCGGCATACACGACTCCGTCGAGGTCGAGCAGCAGAGCATCCCGTGCCGTCAGCGGCGTGTTGTCCGACTTACTCGGGGCCACGTCGGCCTCGCTCTGATGGCGCACCTGCTGACGGTGTTGATGCTGCTCCTGCCGCCGCCGTGCCTTCCGCGAAGCCTGACCCCTCGGGATCGCCCCCGGGAGCGCCTTCGACAGCGCCCCAAACATCGTCGTCGAGCTCGACAATCTCGATCGTCTCGTCGCCCGGCTCCCGGTCGGCGGACTCGAGCGCCTCGGCGGCGAGATCGGCTCGCCGAGCCCACTCATCGGCCTCATCAGTGCGCCCGAGCTCATCGAGCACGATCGCGTAGGCGTCAAACAATGCAGGGCTATAGCTAAAGGCCTTGGCAGGGTCGAGCTGCGGAATCTCGAGCTCCATCAACGCCTCGGCGGTCTGGCCGAGATCAAGTCGAGCACCCGACATAGCGATCGCCAGTTCAACCCGAGTCGGAACACTCAACGTTCGCCGGTCAACCGAGCGGCCAAGCTCAAGAGCTTTCTCGGGCCGGCCCAGTCCGCGTTCGCAGTCGACCATGAGAGGCAACTGTTCGTTCGAGCCCGAGATACGGCGGTAGGTGCGCAGCTCGCGCAGCGCAAGAGCAAAGTCGCCCGTTGCGTAGGCCGTGATCGCGAGCGTCTCGCGGGTCAAGGCAATGCGACCAGCGCGTCTAGCGGCCGCCTGAGCGTGCCGATGCGCGAGCGGCGCATCCTCGTCTATGAGCATGCCCGCCATGACCAGGTGCTGCGCGACGCGGTCAGCGTTCTCTTTCGCCAGCGTCTTGAGCTCGTTGCGGGCGATACGGTCAAGCTCCTTGCCCGTGATCGTTTCGGGGATGACCGGGTCATCGTGCCTCGGACGGTCGTTGTCGCCCTCCGGACGGTTCGGTCGCTCGGGCCGACCCGCACCCGCGGGGCGCGGACCGCGGTACCCCGTTCCGGCGCCCTCACGGCGCGGGCCGCTCGACGCTCCATCGCGCCTCGGCGCACCCTCGCGGCGCTGGCTGCTTGAAGCGCCCTCGCGCTTCGGTGCCCCATCCCGACGGGCGGCGCCATCGCGTGCGGGCACGCCATCGCGCTTCGACGCACCACCACTGCGGGGTGCACCGTCACGCTTCGATGCGGTGTCGCGGCGCGGGGCACCATCTCGATTCGGAGCACCGTCTCGCTGAGGGGCTCCGTCTCGTTTCGGCGCACCACCACTGCGGGGCGCACCATCGCGCTTCGGCGCACCGCTGCGCGGGGCGCGGTCGTCGCG
>NZ_JANRKZ010000071.1:0-6092 GCF_033763155.1 Microcella sp. | reverse complement strand
TTTTCGAGCCGCAGTGTCCACGTATTCCGCCAGCGAAACCACGTGGCGGGAGTCTCGATGATCGTGATGATGCCGCGCACGGCAAAGTCGACGAGTTGGCTCGCCACCGCTTTCGTCGAGCGCTTCGTAAGAATCGCGGCTTCCAGCAACGTGAGCCCGCGCGGTGGGAGGTACTCGGCGACAATGACTGGCCGCCCGGCCGCGTCGCGATAGCGGGTCGCGCGCAGCACAACGGCGTAGGCAGCGGCCGCCAGTGCGATCGCGATGCTCAACAGTTGAAGCCATCCCCACGCCGAGGCGGTGTACGACGTATCGAACAGCGTGAAGGTGCCGGGGGCGAATCCGACCGCAATCGTGACCGTTTGATAGGGCCCGAGCGCCAACTCGTCAACGCGCAGGGTGTCGTCGGTCAGCGTGATAGCGCAGCGCTCCGTTGATCCGGCGTAACCCCGGTAACACGCCTGTTCGCCCGTGAGCGCACTACTGAGGCCATCGGCGAGCACGACGACGCCCGAGACGCGCCCGAATGGCTGGGCCCAGTCGGTGCCCGTGAGGTTCCAGTAGAACTCGTCGGCGTTCGAGTTGGCGAAGTAGTCGACGACGTCACGTTGCGAATAGGTGATCACATAGGTCTGTTCGCCGCGCACGAATTGTCCCTCGGGCACGGCAGCGATGATGTCGACGATGCCCGAGCCATACTCCACGTCAAACTCGCGAGGCTGACCATCACCATCGGTCACCGACACCACCGTCAGGCTCGTCGTGTGCCCCTGATACGTGGCCGGGAGCGAGCGACGGATGCCGCGATTTTGGTCGTAGTCAGGAAACCGTGCGACCAGCGTTTCGGTTGTCAGCAACGTCGCGTGTCCGTCGGCATCGCGCCCGAGTTCGTAGACCACGTCGAACGAGTCGAACGTGAAGTCGTTGACCCCCGTGCGCACAGGGCCACCGGTGACCGCCGAGAGCGCCGATGACGCGCGACCCTGTTGCGCGGACGAGTCGGGCGCGGGGCCACTCGCGAGAGGCTCGGGCGCGCGCACGACGATCAGCACGACGGTCGTGATGGCGACGGCGATCGCCAGCACCGCGGCCACGATCGGAATGACGAAACGACGCATAGGGGAACGCTACCGGCTGCGCTCTCGCGAAACGAGAGCGCCGTAGGCTGAGCGCGTGCCCGAGAGCGTGCCGAGCCCTGACGATGTCGCGGTTGAGCGACTTCGAGCCCTCGTGCGCCTTCCGACCATTGCCCGACCGACGGCAGGGCCCGGTCCACGGGCCGACCGCGCCGTGTTTGAGTCGCTCATCGCCGCGCTGCCGACGCTGTATCCCCGCGTGCACTCCGCACTCGAGCGCGAACGCCTCGGCAGCGACCCCGACGGCGGGCCGGGGTACTCGCTGCTCTACCGCTGGCGCGGGAGCGACCCTGCGGGCGCCGAGACTCCGACGATGCTCATGGCGCACTACGACGTCGTCGCCGCGACCGACGAGGGCTGGCAGCATCCCCCGTTTGCCGCTGACCTCGTCGAGCACGAGGGTGAGCCCGTGGTGTGGGGCCGCGGAGCCATCGACGACAAAGGAGCCCTCGCCGCCGTGCTCGAGGCTGTTGAGCGCTTGCTCGAGGCAGGCTTCACGCCGCGCCACGATGTGCTGCTGGTGTTCGGTCACGACGAAGAGGTAGCCGGCACGGGCGCCCAAGCTGTGGCCGCCGTGTTGGCCGAGCGGGGAATCCGCCCAGCACTCGTTCTCGACGAAGGCGGGGCAATTGTTCGGGATGCTTTTCCGGGCCTCGATGAACCGTTCGCGCTCATCGGCGTCACCGAAAAAGGCATCACGACTCTGCGATTGCGCGTGCAACAGCTCGGCGGCCACGCCGCAAGCCCTCCCCCGTTCGCGGCGACCGAGCGGCTCGCCCGCGCGATTCTGCGGCTGAACGCCCGGCCGTCGCGCGCGCGACTCGACCCCACGATTCGCCGCATGCTGCGCACTCTCGGAGCTCGGGCGCGCCAACCGTTCCGCTCACTCTTCACGCGCACCGACCTCAACGCTCCACTCATCCTGCGCGCGCTGCTGCGGCGCGGCTCGGAGATCACGGCGCTGTTGCGCACCACTCGAGCCGTGACCGAACTGCGCGCCGGGCACGCGGCCAACGCGCTTCCCGAGAGCGCCGAAGCGACCGTCAACGTGCGCATCGCGCCGTGGTCGAGCGTGGCCGAGGCCGTTGACGAGGTGCGGCAGGCGATTGCCGATGAGCTCATCGAGATCGAGGTGCTGCAGCCGAGCGAACCCTCGCCCGTGTCGCCGGCCGAGGGTGAGGCGTGGGATGACCTCGTCGCGAGCATCCACGCAGTGCACCCGGGCTTGCTCGTGAGCCCCTACGTCATGATGCAAGCGAGCGACTCACGGTTCATGACCGGCATCAGCGACCACGTCTACCGCTTCACGCCGTTTCGGCTGAGCGCCGACGAACGTGCGTGCCTGCACGCCAAGAATGAGCGCATCAGAGTCAGCGCGTTTCTCGAGGGCGTGCGCGGCTACGAGGCCTTGCTGCGGCGTCGCTAGCGGTGTCGACGCTATGAGCCCCGGGCTGCCTGTGCGTGCACCGTCACCAGGCGACGGGGGGCGTCGGTCACGACGCCGTCGACCCCAAGGTCGAGAGCCTGTTGCCACAGGTCGCCGCGATTGAGCGTGTAGACGATGACGGTGAGCCCCGCCTTTTGCAGCATCGCGGCCGCCTCCGGCTCGACGCGGAACGAGCGCAAACTCGTCACGATGGTGGTGGCCCCGACCGAGGCAGCAAAGTCCACAGGGTCGTCGGGTAGCCGTCGCACGATCACCGCGCGTGGCAGAGAAGGTGCCTCTTTCCAGAGCTCGAGCAGAGTGGGCAACTCGAAGCTCGCGAGCACCACCCGATCTTGAATGCCGAAGCGGTAGATGCCCGCGATGATCGGGCGCATCGCATCCACCGTCCACAGGCCCTTGAGTTCGATGAGCGCGCGAACGTCAGAACCCTGCAACAGCGGCAAGACCTCATCAAACGTGGGGATGCGCGTGCCCGCCCACGCGCTGCCGTACCAGCTGCCCGCATCAAGCACGCGAAGTTCGGCGAGCGTGCGATCAGCGAGCGGACCCGAGCCGTTCGTCGTGCGGTCGAGCAGCTCATCGTGGAACACCACCACCTGCTCATCGGCCGTCATGTGCAGGTCAAACTCGAGCACGTCGGCACCGCTCGCGAGCGCTGCCTCGAATGCGGGAATGGTGTTCTCGGGAGCCTCGGCGGGAGCACCGCGATGGGCGATCGTCAGGGGCACACCATCGTTGAGAATGATCGACCCGAGGGGCTGGGCGGCATAGACGGTGGCTGCCGTGTGATCGATCGCGAGAACGGCGACGAGGGCGAGCGTGGCCGTGAATGAGGCGGCCGTGCGACGGAATGAGTACCGGCGCGCCGAGACTCGGCGCGAGCGGTCACTCGGTCGTTGCATCGGCACAGCCTCCACAGCAGGGGTACCGCGTCATTGCGGTGCCGCCATGCTAGCGCAGTCCGTTACCGTTTCGTGACCTGAATGCGGGTTGCCGCCGTCTTGGCGATCGTCGTTGCCATGCCGCTGAAGATGATGCCGTGAAACGGGAACACGGCAGCCCAATACAGTCGGCCGCCGAGCCCGGTCGGAAAGAAGACGGCGCGCTGAATGAGTCGCGATCCCCCGCCCGGGCGAGGCTCAACCGTGAACTCGAGCCACGCTCGCCCCGGCACCTTCATCTCGGCGCGCAACCGCAAGAACCGCCCGCGCTCGAGCGTCTCGACGCGCCAGAAGTCGACGGCCTCGCCCGGCGCCAGCCGGTCGGGGTCGCGTCGCCCACGGCGCAGACCGACCCCGCCGACGAGCTTGTCGAGCCACCCACGCGCCGCCCAGGCGACAGGAAGGGAATACCAGCCGTTGTCACCGCCGATGCCTTCGACGACGCGCCACAGGGCCTCGGGCGGCGCTGCCGAGTCGGCCTCTTGCCGGTCGGTGTAGACCGTGTGGCCGCTCCAGTCGGGGTCGCTCGGCAGCAGGTCGCTGGGCGCCCCGCGCACCGTCGCGTTTTGCCACGTCGTCTCGACTTCGCCCTCACGCATTTTGGCGAGCGCGTAGCGCACGGCTCGGCGATAGCCCGTGAGCCCGCCGGCCGGCGGAGCAATGAACTCATCGATGTCGTGCTCACCGCACACGGCGTCATACTGCAGGCTCGAAATGATGGGCACCGCGAGCGCGCGCGGAATCGGCGTCACGAGATTGACCCACTGGCTGGCGAGATACGGAGTCAGCACGGGCAAGCTCGCGATGGGGCGTTGCTTGAGCCCAGCCTCCACGGCATAGCCGTTCATCATTTGGCCGTAGCGCAGCACGCTCGGGCCGCCGATATCGAACGTGCGATTGACCTCGGCCGGCAGGGTTGCCGCGCCGACGAGGTAGTGCAGAACATCCCGAACCGCAATCGGCTGAATGAAGTTGCGCACCCACTTCGGGGCCGGCATGTAGGGCAGAACCTCGGTGAGGTGCCGAATCATCTCGAAGCTCGCCGAGCCCGAACCAATCACGACGCCGGCCTGCAACGCTGCCGTCGGCACGCCGCTCGCCAAGAGAATGTCGCCCACCTCTTTGCGGCTGCGCAGGTGTGGCGAGAGTTTGCCGTCGGGGTGCAGCCCACCGAGGTAGACGATGCGATTGACCTGTGCGGCAGCGGCCGCTGTGGCCACCGTGGATGCCACGTGCCGCTCGGTGCGCTCGAAGTCACCCGCACTGCTCATCGAGTGCACGAGGTAGTAGAGCACCTCAACACCGACCAGCGCGCGCGCGACATCGGCCGCGTTCGCGAGGTCGCCGGTTGCCACCTCAACCTCGCTCGCCCACGGCACGTCACGCAACCGCACCGGGTCACGCACGAACACGCGAACCTCGTGGCCCGCCTCGAGCAAGCGCGGAACCAGTCGGCCGCCGATGTATCCCGTGGCTCCCGTGACGAGCATCTTCATGGCGCAACGCTAGAGGCGCGTGCTGAGAGTTGCCCCGCGGGTCGTAGCGTAAAGGGGTGCAGGTGGCAGAGAGCGAACGGCGAGCGGGCATCCCGCCTCGTGTGATCGCGTGGTTTGCCGCGAACGCTCGTGACCTGCCCTGGCGACGCCCCGGCTTTAGCGCGTGGGGCACGCTCGTGAGCGAGATCATGCTGCAGCAGACCCCCGTCGCGCGCGTCATTCCCCGCCTCGAGCAGTGGCTCGCGCGCTGGCCGAGCGCCGACGCTCTCGCCGCTGACTCCCCCGCCGACGCCGTGCGCGCGTGGGACCGCCTCGGCTACCCCCGACGCGCTCTGGCGCTGCACGCCGCCGCCGTCGCCATTAGCGAGCGACACGGCGGCATTGTGCCCGACGACGTGGATGCCCTTCTCGCCCTCCCCGGAATCGGCGACTACACCGCCCGAGCCGTCGCCGCCTTCGCGTATGGAAAGCCTGTGCCGGTCGTCGACGTCAATACGCGCCGGGTATTGGCCCGCGCGGTTCTCGGTCATGGTGACGCCGGGCCCGCGCGCACGCGCGCCGATCTCGCGCTCATGCAGGAGCTGCTGCCCAGCGACCCCGCCGAGGCGCGGCAGTTCAACGCTGGCGCCATGGAACTCGGCCAGACCGTGTGCGTCGCCCGCACCCCGCGGTGTGAGGTCTGCCCCATCGCCGAGCTCTGCGCGTGGCGCACGGCCGGCTACCCCGAGTACGAGGGGCCCGCGGCACCGCGCCAAGCGCGCTTCGAGGGCAGCGATCGTCAGGTGCGCGGGCTCATCATGCGCGAGTTGCGTCAGAGCGACACGCCCGTGCCCGCCGAGGTCATCGAGAGCCTGTGGGCGGATGCGGTGCAGCGCGATCGCGCCCTCACCGGGCTGCTCGCCGACGGCCTCGCCATCGGCTCACCCGACTCGGGATACACCCTGCCCGGCTCGGTACTATAGGCGCACTTCATCCAGACTCCGGAGGACACCATGACCCGCACCGAGAAGTTCACCGTGGCGCTCTTCAGCCTGTTTTCGGTGCTCATCATCGTGCCCGGGCTGGTCTTTGC
>NZ_JANRKZ010000070.1:0-2090 GCF_033763155.1 Microcella sp. | reverse complement strand
GCGGAACAAGCCGCGCAAGGTCATGAGGTTCTCGGCCTGGTCGTCAACCGCCTTGGTGTACTCGCGGAAGATGTCATACCGCTTTGCCCGCGTCGCGTGCTGCAGGCGGAACACCGTTTCGGGGTTGAAGAGGTGGGGCGGCCCTTCACGGCGCCACTGATACTCACCACCGGTCTGTAACCGCTCATGCGGGTTGACAGGAGCGCTCGCCGGATACGCCAGCGCGTGGCGCGCAGCGTTTTCCGCCGCGATCGTGTCGATGCCAACACCGCCGAGCACGCTGGAGGTACCGGTGAAGTAGCGGTCGACAAACTCTTGGTCGAGGCCCACGGCTTCGAACGCCTGCGCGCCCGCATATGAGCCAACGGTCGAAATGCCCATCTTCGACATGATCTTGAGAACACCCTTGCCCAACGCCTTGATGACATTGCGCACGGCCTTTTCGGGCGTAATGCCCGTGATCATGCCGGAACGAACCAGGTTCTCGACGGTCTCCATGGCGAGATACGGGTTGATCGCCGATGCACCATAGCCGATGAGCACAGCGCAGTGGTGCACTTCGCGAACGTCACCCGCTTCGACGATGAGGCCCACCTGCATGCGCTTTTCGGTGCGAATCAGGTGGTGGTGAACAGCCGCGAGCATGAGAAGTGACGGCACCGGGGCGAGGTCGGCCGTTGAATCGCGGTCGCTCAAGACGATGAACTCAGCCCCGTCGGCGATGGCCTCGTCAACCTCAGCGCACATGGCAGCGATGCGCTTCTCGAGGGCTTTGGGGCCCTTGTCGACGCGATACAGACCCTTGATGGTCGTCGTGAGCGAGCTGCCCGGTCGCGGATCAATGTGCTGAATCTTGGCGAGCTCGTCGTTGTCGATGATCGGAAAGTCGAGCACGACCTGGCGGGCGTGACGCGGGGTCGCCTCCAAGAGGTTGCGCTCGGGACCGAGGCCAAGACTCATCGAGGTCACGACCTCTTCGCGAATCGAGTCAAGCGGCGGGTTTGTCACCTGAGCGAACTGTTGCGTGAAGTAGTCGAACAGCAGTCGAGCGCGATCGCTCAGCACCGCAATTGGCGTGTCAGAACCCATGGCGCCGAGCGGCTCGGCACCGGCCTTCGCCATGGGAGCGAGCAGCACGCGAACTTCTTCTTCGGTGTAACCGAAGGTGCGCTGGCGTCGCACAATCGAGGCGGGCGTGTGAACGATGTGCTCACGCTCGGGCAGGTCTTTCAAGTGGATGCGCTGACCCTCAAGCCACTCGCCCCACGGCTCGAGCCCGGCAAGCTGCGACTTGATCTCGTCATCTTCGATGAGGCGACCGTCGACCGTGTCGACGAGGAACATCTTTCCGGGACGCAGACGACCCTTGCGAACAATGCGACTCGGCTCGATGTCGAGCACGCCGATCTCGCTGGCAAGAACGACCAGCCCGTCGTCGGTCACGATGAAACGGCCGGGGCGAAGACCGTTTCGGTCGAGCGTTGCACCAACGAGCGAACCGTCGGTGAACACCAGCGCCGCCGGGCCATCCCACGGCTCCATGAGCATGCCGTGATACTCGTAGAAGTCGCGCAGGGCCGGGTCAATGTCGGTCTGGTTCTCCCACGCTTCGGGAACCATCATCATGATCGCGTGGGGCAACGAGCGGCCGCCGAGCGTCAACAGCTCCACGACCTCGTCAAACGAGGCCGAGTCGCTCGCGCCCGGCGTCACGATCGGGAAGACGTCGCGCAGATCACCGAAGAGCTCAGAGCGCAGCTGTGACTGGCGGGCGCGCATCCAGTTGCGGTTGCCCTGAACGGTGTTGATCTCGCCGTTGTGCGCAATCGACCGGAACGGCTGCGCGAGCGGCCATGACGGGAAGGTGTTCGTTGAGTACCGCGAGTGCACGAGAGCGAGCTTCGAGGTAAAGCGCTCGTCGCTGAGGTCGGGGTAGAACGGCTCGAGTTGCAGGGTCGTGACCATGCCCTTGTAGACAAGGGTGCGGCACGACAGCGACGGGAAGTACGAACCCAACTCACGCTCGGCCCGCTTGCGAGCACGGAACGTCTGTCGGTCGAGCGCGACACCCGAGAGCGGTACTCCCGATT
>NZ_JANRKZ010000069.1:0-2539 GCF_033763155.1 Microcella sp. | reverse complement strand
CTATCGCGAGCAGAACGTGGCTCGGTTCGGGAACCCCGGCCTGGCACGCCGACCCGGTCGAGGCGGCGATGCCTCGCGCGTCGAGGAGCATGAGCAGCGAGTCTCCCTCGGCGCCCGGAACCGTCAGGTGCAGCGTGCCGGGCAAGGCGAGGGCGTCGAGCTCGGCGGCCCGCGCCACGTGGCTCGCCGCCCTGGCCGGGTCGCTGGCCGCCGCCGAATGCGCGAGCTCGGTCGCCACCGCGGCCGCGCCCGCCGCCCCGCGCAGCACGGCACTCGGCACCGTGCGACGGATGCCCTCCGCGAGCCGCTCGCGCAGCATCCGTTTGTGCGCCGCTCGGTCGTCGAGTTCGGCGTGCGCGCGTTCGGCGGCGACGGCAAAGGCTGCGGCGCCCGCGGCATCCATGGTTCCGGAGCGCCCGCGTTGCTGGCCGCCGCCATGCAGCAACGGCACCACCTCAGAGCCGCGACGAAGCGCGAGCGCCCCGACCCCCACGGGGCCGCCGATCTTGTGCGCCGAGATCGAGACCGCCGACACCCCGTGCGGCAGTGGATCGAGCCGAACCTGCCCGTAGGCCGCGATCGCGTCGACGTGCACGGGCACGCCGACGGCCGCGGCGAGCGCCGCCGCCTCAGCCACGGGTTGCAGCGTGCCGACCTCATTGTTCGCGTGCAGCATCGTCAGAAGGGCCACGTCGGTGCCGTCGCCCAGAGCGCGTTCCAGGCTGTCGAGTCGGAGGCGGCCGAGCTCATCGACCTCGAGCCAGCTCAGCGTTGCGCCCTCGTGCGCCTCGAGCCACTCGACCGCGTCGAGCGCGGCGTGGTGTTCGGTGCGCGGCACGAGAATGCGCGGTCGCGCATCCGTCGACGCAGCGGCGTTGCGCGCCCAATACAGACCCTTAATGGCGAGGTTGACGGCCTCGGTGCCGCCGCCCGTAAAGGTCAGCTCGATGGCGTCGATGCCGAGTGTCGCGGCGATGCGCACGCGCGCATCATCGAGCACGGCCCGTGCGTGCTGGCCTGCCGTGTGAATCGACGACGGGTTGCCGACGAGGTGCAGGGCCTCGACATAGGCGTCACGCACCTCGGCGGGCATCGGCGAGGTGGCGGCGTGGTCCAGGTAGATCACGATGGCCTCCTCTCGCAGCATGAACTCGGTTGCCGGTGGCCGACATGCGCAGCGCACGAACCCTCGCTGCGCACCATGAACGGGGCGTGCGTGCGGTTGTCCTAGCCTAAGACGCATGGCGACGAACGACCCTTTCGCGCACCTCGGCGTGCGGCAGACCGCGCGAGGTGGAGAGATCCGGGTCGCGAGCACGCACGCGACAGCGATTGAACTGTGCATTTTTTCGCCGGATGACCCCACGTGGGTCACCGAGACCCACGACCTGCACCGCATGAAGTCGGGCGTGTGGCACACCACGACGAAGTCGTTGCGACCGGGCGTGCGCTACGCGTTGCGCGTCGACGGCCCCGAGGGCCCCACGCACGCGTTCGATCGCACGAACCTCTTGCTCGACCCCTACGCGCGAGGGCTCGCCCGCACGCCCGATGGAGCCTGGCGCAGCTATGTGCAAGACGACGCCTTCGACTGGGCCGGCGTGCAAAAGCCGCGCGTCGCGCTCGATCACACCGTGCTCTACGAGGCACACGTCAAAGGGCTGACCAAGCTCTCGCCCGAGTTGCCCGAAGAACTGCGCGGCACCTACGCGGGCCTCGCACACCCGGCCACGATCGCTTACCTGAAAGACCTCGGCGTCACGACGATCGAGCTCTTGCCCGTGCACCAGCACGTGAGTGAGCAGCGCCTGCAGAATCAGGGACTCATCAACTACTGGGGCTACAACACCCTCAACTTCTTCACGCCGCACGCCGCGTATGCCACGCGCGAGGCCCAGTTCGGCGGCACGGGCGCGGTGCTGCGCGAGTTCAAGGGCATGGTCAAGCTCTTGCACGAAGCGGGCCTTGAGGTCGTGCTCGACGTCGTTTTCAACCACACGGCCGAAGAGGGTCGCGAGGGGCCGACCACGAGCTTTCGCGGCATCGACGCGGCGACCTACTACCGCCAGCAGCCCGACGGCACCTACATCGACACCACCGGGTGCGGCAATACGATCGACTTTTCGCAGCCCGTGGCCCAGCGACTCGTGCTCGACTCGCTGCGCTACTGGGCCAACGAGGTGCAGATCGATGGCTTCCGCTTCGACCTCATGGCCACGCTCGGGCGTAACGCGGGCGCAGAGTTCGACCGCGAGCATCCGTTGTTGCGGGCCATTCTTGACGACCCCGCGCTGCAGGGCGTGAAGATGATTTCTGAGCCCTGGGATGTCGGCATGGGCGGCTGGCAGGTCGGCAGCTTTCCGCACGGCTACCACGAGTGGAACGACGGCTTTCGCGATCGCGCGCGAGCTTTCTGGTTGACGGATGTCGGCGCGGCGCGTGCGCACGGCACCGCCCCCGAAGGAATCGGCTCGCTCGCGCGGCGCATGACCGGCAGCGCCCACGTCTTCGCGCATGACCGCGGTCCCCTTGCGAGCGT
>NZ_JANRKZ010000068.1:0-3490 GCF_033763155.1 Microcella sp. | reverse complement strand
CGGCGATTACCACCTCGGCCAAGTGTTGCGCCGGCCGACCGGCGAGTGGTTGCTCGTCGACTTCGAGGGCGAACCCTTGCGGCCGCTCTCCGAGCGCGCACGGGTCGACTCGCCCTTGCGCGACGTCGCAGGGATGCTGCGGTCGTTCGACTATGCCGTCGGCTCACTGCGCAACACAACTGACACCGCCGCCCCATCGGCCGCCCCCGCCGCGCACGAGCCCGCAGCTTTCGGCGACTCGGGTATCGACGCGACTCCCCAGTCGGCGTGGGCGCGAGAAGCCCGTGCCGCTTTTCTCGACGGCTACATCGCCGTGAGCGGAACTGACTTGCGAGCACACCGCTCCTTGCTCGACGCCTTCGAGCTCGACAAGGCCGTCTACGAGGCGATGTACGAGGCTCGCCATCGTCCCACCTGGTTGCCCATTCCCCTCACGGCCGTCGCCTACCTGGTCTCGCCCGACCGCGCCGCCAAGCGCTAGCCCCCGCTGCCGAACCCCGCCGCCGCCCCGCGCATCCGCTACCCACCACACACCGCGCCGGGCACCGCGCGACCTGGGCGCCCTCCCTGGCCACCCGACCGTGCCGGCCGCCGACTCGCCCAGCCCGACCGTGCCGGCCGCCGACTCGCCCAGCCCGACCGTGCCGGCCGCCCACACGCCACGTCCGGCGCCGCGCCACCGACCGACCGACCGACCGACCGACCGACCGACCGACGATCTGACCATTCTCGAACTGACCTACGCCAGACGATCAGATCGGCCGAGGGTGCGGGTCTTTGCCCCAGAACGCTCCCCAATCGCAGGAACGCTGAACGACATCTCTCCGAAGTTTCCTGCGATTGGGGAGTCACATGAACCCAGTACCGAGTTCGGGCCCGGACAGCGGCGCGTGATCAGACGTCGAGGTGAGCGATGACCGGGGCCGAGAGAGGCGACGAGAGGAAGTGCGGGGCCGGTCGGGGCCGGGCGAGGCGAAGCGGGGCGAGGCGGGGCGGGGCGAGGCGAGGCGGGGCGAGGCGAGGCGAGGCGAGGCGAGGCGGAGCTGGGGAGCATACCTCCTCACCAGGCGATCCACCCGGGACAACCCCACCGAAAGTCGGCGCACCACTAAGCGACACCGTGGAACTCCACAGAATCTCGCTGTGATGCGCTCAACACTGACCTATTGCGGCCCGGCGCGAGGCACAGGGCATCTCTCCAAGCCCGTGCGTGCCCTGCTCGCGCGCACGGGAGGCATTGTCTCGACCCGCGAGTTGCGGGCCGTCGGAGTCGACCCGACCATGCTCGAGCTCTACCGTGACTACGGCTCGCTCCAGGCGGTGCGGCAAGGGTGGCATTGCCACCCCGATGTATCCCCGCTCCACCGATTGGCCTGGCGATTCGGCGGCCCGCTCGCCTGCGTGAGCGCTCTCGAGTTTCATGCCAGCGCGAACACGCAGTCTGGGCTTAGCGACGTTATCGACACTCCCCTGCACATCTGTGTACCGGGCAACACGCGATCAGTGCCAAGCCCACACCTGCTGGCCGAACGTTGGAGCATTCCCCTCGCCCTTCAACCGGTCGTGCATTGGAGCACGCGAGACTCCCGAAGCGGTAATCGGCTTGCCGTTAGCCGCAGCGTCGCACTGCGACAAGCCGACCGCTGCACCGCAATCTAGACACCGAACGCGGAACCGCGCAGCGCGAGTCGCCCGCGCGCTTTAGGCTGCGGTGGCGCGCTGTTCGAGCGCGTCGGTGAGCATCGCGATGAGGGCCTGTACCTGCACCGTTCCCTCGGCCACGACCTGCTCGTCGCTGCCGTCGAGTGCGCGCGCCGCGAGGCCCGCCTTCGAGTCGATCAGATCCGCGATGCGCGCATCGATCGTCTGCGCGGCCAAAATACGCCACGCCGTCACCGGCAGCTCTTGACCGATGCGGTGCACGCGGTCGATCGCCTGAGTCTGCTCAGCCGACGTCCACGAGAGCTCGGCGAGCACGACGTTCGACGATGCCTGAAGGTTGATGCCCACGCCCGCCGCCGAGAGCGAACACACGATGACGCTCACCTCGGGGTCGTTGGTGAAGCCATCGATCGCCTCTTGACGCGCCTTCGGACTCTGATCACCACGAATGCTCACCGAGCGCAACCCGACCGACGCGAAGTGCGCTTCTGCAGCATCCATCACGTCAATGTGCTTGGCAAAGAACACGACCTTGCCGACGTTGCGCGCGAGCTGCGCGGTGTAGTCAGCCGCGAGCACGGCCTTCGCCGTGCCGATCTTGCGCACCATGGTGAACACGTTGTCGCCGCCGGTCGCCTGCTTCGACTCTTCGAGTTCTGCTGTGGCGACGAGACGGATGAGGTCGTGGTCGATGCCGACGGGCGGAACCTCGCGTGCCGCAATGACGCGACGGTAACGGTCGACGAGCCGGCCGATGAGCGCTTCTTCAGACGCACGAATCGAGCGGGCAACGTCATCGTCGAGCTCGACGGGAATGTCGGCAATGCGACGAGCAGGAATGTCGGCGGCGACATCGACCTTCTTGCGACGCACGATTCCCATGTCGATGACGCACTGGCGAGCCGACGCGAAGAAGCCCGGGTCGGCGGGCGTGAGACCGGCGTCGTCGAGCGCCGCCATGAGGCGACCCAGGGGCTTTTTGTCGTCGATCCAGCCCAAGAACTTCCAGATCATGCGGAAGTCTTCGATCTGGTTGATGAGCGGGGTGCCCGTCAACGCCATCATGAGGGCCTTCGGGTGCAGCACACGGATGTTCTGCGCGAGCGACTGCACATGGCGCGACCGCTGAGAGGTGGCGTTCTTGATGAAGTGCGCCTCGTCAACGACCATGCCCTTGAAACCGAAGCGGCCCAGCCAGCCGACGTGCCGGTCGAGAATCTCGTAGTTGACGATGACGACATCGGCAAAGGCATCGAGATTCTCGCCGTCGCCATGAACGACCGTCGCGGAGCGCTGCGGAATCCAGCGCTCAACCTCGCGCGCCCAGTTGGTCTTCACGACGTTCGGCACAACAACGAGCAGCGGGAAGGCGTGGGCGACATTGGCGGCCATGAGTGCCTGGGCCGTCTTGCCAAGACCCGGCTCGTCGGCCAACAAGAAGGTGCGGTGACCGCGACGGACCGACTCAATGAGGCGAGCTTGGTGCCGCATGAGCTCCATGCCGCCGGGGGTGACAAGAGATCCGGAGTCGGGAAGCGACATCGAGGCTGCCTGACCGCCCGCACCGTATTCGAACGACCGGAATAGGGGTTCGATGAGCTCCCAGTTCGAGAGACGGCCCGAGTTGGAGGGCGCCACGGGGTTGAGAGCCGAGAGGTCAGGAGCCAAGAAGGGATTGGCGAGTTGGGCCTGCTTGACCGACTTCGGAACGACCTGCTTGGCGACCTCGGGAGCAACCGTGGGGGCCTCGGTAACGATGAGCAGGTCATCCGGCTCAAGCTCGGCACCCGATGCGAGCAGCATGTCGCGACGCAAAGCCTTGGCGGCG
>NZ_JANRKZ010000067.1:0-2586 GCF_033763155.1 Microcella sp. | reverse complement strand
CACGCGCCGCTCGGCGTCGAGCGACACCGCCGCGCGCCCGAGCACCCACGAGACCCCCTCCTCGAGCGCTGAGCGGATCGGAAAGGCCACATCAGCGTGACCCTGCCCCTCGGTCTGCAGCAACTCTTTCGAGAGGGGTGGCCGGTTGTAGGGCGCGTGCGCTTCGGCGCCGAGAAACTCGATGGGCCCCGTGTAGCCGGCTCGCCGTGCACCTTCGGCGGTGCGGAGGCCCGCCATCGAGGCTCCGACGATCAGCAGCGGAGCATCCGCCTCGTGATCAGACACGGCGCAATCAGCTGCGGGTCAGCAGAATGGCCTGCATCGGGCACACGTCGGCAGCGGCCTCGAGGTCGGCAAGCATCTCGTTGGGCGCCTCGGCCACGTATTCGAGCTTGTCGTCAGCGTTCAACTGAAAGACCTCGGGGGCCTCGAAGACGCACTGGCCGTAGTGCTGGCACTTGTTCATGTCAACGTCGATGCGAATCATGCGCGGTTCCTTAATCGTTGAGGCGGGAGGGGTACAGGTCGTTCGAGGGAGTGCGAATGCCGCGGAACTCCCAGTCTCCCCCGAGCGCGGTCGAAACCACTTCTTCGCTCGAGGTCGGCTGGGCGCCGACATCCGTGCGAATCGGGGTGGGGCCTTCGACGATCGTGTTGGTCAGGCGGCAGAGACCGTCGACCTCGACCTCGACGACGTCGCCGGGCTGCACGGGCCGCGAGTTGGCGGGAGTGCCCGAATAGATCATGTCGCCCGGCACGAGCGTGATGGTGCGGGCGAGGTCGGCCACGAGGTAGTGCATGTCCCACTCCATCGTGTCGGTCGCGTCTTCTTGCACGACCTTGCCGTTGACGAGAGTGCGGATCGTCTTGCCGCGAAAGTCCCAATCGGTCACGAGCCCGGGCCCCACGGGCGCGAGCGTGTCGCTGCCTTTGACGCGCAGCATCGAGCCAGCATCCGTGTCGCGAAAATCGTGCAGGCCATAGTCATTGCCCACCGAATAGCCCGCGATGTAGTCGCCTGCTTCGGCCGGCGAGATGTTGCGGCACGTGCGGCCGATGATGATGACGATTTCGCCCTCGTAGTTGAGCCACTTGAGGCCCGCCGGCCGCACGACGGCACCCTTGTGGCTGTTGAGTGCCGTGATGGGCTTGTGAAAGTAGGTAGGCGCGGGCGGCAGCTTCGTCATGAACTCGTCGCTGCGACTCGGGTAGTTCAAGTGCACGGCGATGATCTTGGTCGGCTCGCTGGGCGGCAAGTGCACGGCCTCGTCGACCCCGACCGTGCGGCCGTCGGATGCCCGCAGCTCGTCGCCGTGCCGCACCACCTGCACGGCCACCCCGTCGAGCAGAATGCGCCGGTACTCGGTCATGCGGCGCTCACTTCGGTCGAGTCGTCGCGCGAGAGCGTCACGTCTTTCGGCAGCGGGAATCCGCCTTCGGGCTCGGGGAAGTAGATGTGCACTTGGCCCGTGCCAATCGAGTTCTCGTACTCGGAGTACATGACGCCTTTCGCCGTGTTCGCCTCTTCGCCCGTGGCGCCCGCCATCTGCAGCCAGTGGCTGAAGTTGGCTTCGGGCTTGAACTGCTTGAACTCGGGCATGGTCTCGAGAATGCGCTTGTGGTCGCCCGCCTTCATCCATTCGATGCGCTCGAGGTCGGCCAGTCGCGCGCCCTCGCTGTAGATGTGCTTCGGGTCGCTCGCCTCGTGCTTGCGCAGATCGCGCAGCTTGTAGAAGGTGTGCGAGAGTGCGCCCGAGGCGAGCAGCAGCACCTTGCGGTCGCTGTCGCGAATGGCTTCGCCGAGGGCGCGGCCGGCGCGCAAGAAGTCATCGGTCGTGGCCGTCTGGCAGACCGAGAGGCTCACCCAGCGCTTGTCGAGCCCGCGGCCGAGGTAGTGCCACAGGTTGACCGTCGCGTAAAAGATCGGCAAGTGCGGGTCGCTGATGGGCGTGACCCACGTGCCGTTCTTCTCGTCATAGTTGGCGACCGCATTCGCGAGTTCGGGGTCACCGCGGAAGGCGTAGGGAATCTGCGACATCCCGCGCGGAAGCTCTTCGCTCGTGAAGAGACCCGAGCGCTCGGCTTGCGCGCTGATGACGAACTCGACGGTCGTGGCCCAGTGCGAGTCGAGCACGACGACGGTGTCGTAGTCGAGGGTTTCCATGACCTCGGTGCGAAAGCGCTTGAGGCCGGGCACGAGGCTGATCTCTTTGCCGTCGTTGAGGTCGTACCGCACGTCTTGCGGCAACATGATGGTGGGCACGTGCGCGAGAATCGCGGCGCCGACAACCTTTCCCATGACTTACTCCTTCCACCCTGCGGGTGCGTAGACGGTGTTCTTGACGTCGGCGTAGAAGTCGAATGACCACACGCCGCCTTCGCGGCCGATGCCGCTCTTCTTGCTGCCGCCGAAGGGCGCGGCGAGATCGCGCACAAAGAAGCAGTTGACCCAAATGGTTCCCGCGACGAGATTCTTCGTGATGCGCTCGGCGCGCTCGCGATCGCCACACACGACGACCGCGGCGAGGCCGTACTCGGTCGCGTTGGCCACCTCGACGGCCTCCTCGTCGCTCGAGAAGGTCTGCA
>NZ_JANRKZ010000066.1:0-22500 GCF_033763155.1 Microcella sp. | reverse complement strand
CGAGGACTACACGCGCCTCAAGCATGTGATGTCGTACATCGGCGATTAGCCGATGGGCGACAAGATGGCACGGCGTATGAGGGCGGCCCGGCAGGGTCGCCCGGACATCGGCGATTAGCCGATGGGCGACGAGATGGCACGGCGTATGAGGGCGGCCCGGCAGGGTTGCCCGGACATCGGCGATTAGCCGATGGGCGACAACAGTCTGGGCGATGACGACACTATTGTGCGCCCGCGCGCGGTGGCGCCGAGGTCGCCCGAGGGGGCAGCGTCTGACGACACCATCATCAGGCTCGTCGAGCCGGCGCCGCTTCGGCGGGCGGATGCCCTTCCGACTGATCCGCCACGCGCGGGCTCGGCGCTCACCGAATCGGCACGCAGTAGCCCGGTCGATCTCCCCGCGTCGGCCGTGGCCTGGGGATTGCGCGTGCGCGGCACCACCATGGTCGTGCCGCTCGATCTGCCCGCGGTAGTCGGACGCCGACCTGGTCCGGTGCGGCCGAACGAGCATCCCGCACCCCGACGAGTGGTGATTCCGGCCGATCGACGCGACGTGTCGGCTCGGCATGCGCGATTCGAGCAGGTGGGTGAGTCACTCGTCGTCACCGATCTCGGGTCGACCAACGGCGTGGTCGTACACTGGTCATCGGGGGCAACTCGTCGACTGCGGTCGCGCGAATCGTGTGCCGTACTTCCCGACACCATCATTGGGCTGGGCGAGGGCGTCGACATCGAGTTCGTTGCCGTGACCCCGCCCTCGACCCCTTCACCTCCGGAGCATCCGTGACCGCCCTTGGCCGCAGCAGCGTTCGCCACATCGTTGCGCTTCCCGAGCGAGGCGAGGTCATTGAGTTGTCGTGGCACGGCGTCACTCACACGGGCTATCGGCGCGCGGCGAACGAAGACAGCTATCTGGCTGATGTTCCCCTCTTTGCCGTGGCAGACGGTATGGGTGGGCACTCGCATGGCGATCGTGCGAGCGATGCGGTTGTTCGCCGGCTGCAG
This sequence comes from Microcella sp., assembly GCF_033763155.1. Classification (GTDB taxonomy): domain Bacteria; phylum Actinomycetota; class Actinomycetes; order Actinomycetales; family Microbacteriaceae; genus Microcella. Next base: position 21,495 of record NZ_JANRKZ010000066.1, on the reverse strand, counting down.
GCGGCCGTCGACGGGGAGTTCATTGCCCCCGAGGCCATCATCGATGCACTGCATCTCGCGACGTGGGACATTCATCAGCTCGATGAGGCCGATCGCGGCATCGGCACCACGGTCACGGGCGTTGCCTTGTCACTCGCTGATGGTCGTCCGGTCTTGACGAGCTTCAACGTGGGCGACTCACGCGTGTACCGCTTCTCTGGCAACGACTTGGTTCAAGTCACGACCGATCACTCGATGGTGCAAGAAATGGTCGATTCGGGGCAGCTGAGCGCCGAGCAGGCCGAGCACCACCCCGACTCGAACGTCATCACGCGTGCCGTGGGGTTCTCGGTCGAACCCGAGGTCGATGTGCGCGTCATAGGCATCGAGGCGGGCATGAGACTACTCGTGTGTTCCGACGGCCTCACGAAAGAGGTGCCCCTCGAGCGACTCCGGTTGCACATGGCGGCAAGGTTGAGTGCGCGCGAGACCGCCAATGCGCTCGTGGATGCTGCGCTCGCGCAAGGCGGGCGCGACAACATCACCGTGATTGTTGTCGACGTGGTGCGCGCTCCGGGCGGCCAATAGGAGTCACTCTCTACACTGGTGAGACATCGTGCGGGAGGGGGGACCATGACGCGACGTCGGCCTTCAGAGCCCCCCATCCTGCCCGGATTCAGCCACGTGCGGTTGTTGGGCAGCGGCGGATTCGCCGATGTGTTCTTATACGAGCAGAACATGCCCCGCCGCCAAGTAGCCGTCAAGGTGCTGCTGGCTGACGTCGTGACCGAGCACGTTCGGCGCATGTTTCAGGTTGAAGCCAACCTCATGGCCCAACTCTCGTCGCACCCGGGCATTCTCACGGTGTATCAGGCGAGCATCTCGGCTGATGGTCGGCCCTATCTCGTGATGGAGTTGTGTAGCGCGCAATTGGCGTCTCGCTACCGCGTTGAACCGCTCAGCGTCCCCGATGTGCTGCGCATTGGAGTGCAGATCGGCAGTGCCATTGAGACGGCACACCGCAGTGGCGTGCTGCACCGCGACATCAAGCCGTCGAACATCTTGATGACGGCCTATGGGCATCCGGTCTTGAGCGATTTCGGAATTGCGTCGTCTCTCGGTGCGGCGAGTGCGACCGACTCCATCGGTTTGTCGGTGCCGTGGTCGGCGCCCGAAGTGCTTCTCGATGAAACGGCCGGAACCGTGCAGAGTGAAGTGTGGTCGCTCGGCGCCACGCTCTACACCCTTCTCGCGGGGCGGTCACCCTTCGAAGTGACCGATGGGTCCAACGGCACCGACGAACTCATCGCGCGCATTACGCGTGCCCGCGTGCCCGCGCTCGAGCGCGAGGACGTGCCGTCGACGGTCGAGAGCGTGCTTCGTCGCTCGCTCAGCCGTGACCCATCGCGGCGGCAGCACTCGGTGCTCGAACTCGTGCGCGATCTCCAGCGGGTTGAGGCCGAGATGGGGCTCATGACGACGCAGGCGGATGTCGCTATGGACGACTGGGCGCTGGCGACGATGGCGGATCCTGGCGATCGGACCATCGTGCGCGCGGTGTCACCGCGGGCACCCGGATCACCGGGCACCCGTCGACGTCGGCGTCGCAGCGCAACGGAGGTGGCGGCCGCCGCGCAGACCGCGCCCGAAGTCGTGGGAACCGCGACACGGCGACGGGCGCTGCGAAGCCGGCTCTTGGTGGCGAGTCTCGTTGCCGTCGGGCTTGTGGTCGTGGCACTCGGGGGCACGGCGACCTGGATCGCGATCGACGGGGGCGATCGTGACCTGCCTCGAGTCAGCAACGTCGAGGCCTCGCTCGATGGATCGACCGTGTTGTTTTCGTGGCGTGACCCCGGAATCGACGTGGGCGACACCTATCAGGTGCAGGTCACGGATGGGTCAACCACCTTTCAGAGCACAACGCAGTTCGCGGTCGCGGCGTCAGCCGGAGATCGTGTCTGCGTGACGGTGCGCGTCGCGCGCGATGGTCGACTCGGTGCCGCGAGCGACGAGAAGTGCGCGGAGGTTGACGGGGGATGACCGGGTGGTGATGCGCTGGGTGTCACAACACCGGTCCGCCGTGCTCACGAGCGTGAGCGGCGGGGTTGTGGCTGCGACGCTCGTCACCCTCGCCGTCGTGTATCCGGGTTTCGACGCACAACGGCTCGATCTCAACGACGGCGCGGTGTGGGTCGTCAACGGAGATCGCCAAGCGGTTGGACGCGCCAACCTGCAGGTCGGCGAACTTGACTCGGTCATCCCGGGCGAAGGATCTCAACTGAGTGTCGTCCAGCGCGGCTCTGACGTCATCGTTGTCGACACCGACAACGCGACGGCAGAAGTGATTGACACGGCGCGGTCGAGCGTTCAGGAGTCAGTGTCGTTACCTCCCGATGAGCCGAGCGTGATGCTCACCGGTTCGAATGTCGTCGTGCACAGTGGAGGATCCGGAGAAACCTGGGTCACCCCCCGGTCTGTGTTTGACGACTTTGACCCGGCGGCCGTCGCCGGCTTTGAGTTCGGCCCCGACAGTGTCGTGGCGGCCACCGATGGTTTCGGCATCGTCGCGGTGTCTCCGGGACTGGGTGAGGTCTACCGGGTGGTGCCCTCGGGAATCGATCGGGTGGCGAGTACGACGGCCATTGACGTTGCACCGACGGCGACCCTGCAGATCTCGATCGTGCGTGACCAATGGGTGGTGCTCGACCAGCAAACCCGCGTGCTGCACAGTGACGCGGGAGTCGTTGACCTCTCGTCGATCATCGGTGGTGCCGACGAACCCCGGCTCGCACTCGCGAGTGATGACGCTCGGGACGTGCTCGTTGCCTATCGCGGCGGACTCCTCTCGGTCGCGCTGTCGACGGGCGCGGTCACCGAACTCATCACCGGGCGGCAAGGTTCCCCAGCAGCACCGGTCGTGGTGGGCGACTGCCAATTCGCAGCTTTTGCTGACGGGTTCGGGTGGCGCTCGTGCGGCGGTGAGGTTCGCGAGCTCGGGCTTGAAGCGCTTCCGTCGACGGCAGAACTCGCCATCGTCGTGCGCGACAACCGTGTGGTTGTCAATGACACGCGCGCGGGAGCTGCGTGGGCCATTCAGGCCGACGGTCAATTGATCGACAACTGGGACGAGCTCATCAGCGAGCAAGAAGACCAGCGTCAAGAACAGCTCGACCAGCTCGATACGCCGCCCGAGCTCGAACGCACGCAGCAACCGCCGATCGCAACGGATGACGCTCTGGGCGCGCGTCCCGGTCGGGCAACGGTTCTGCCCGTCTTGCTCAACGACACCGACCCCAACGGCGACGTTCTGGCAATCAGTGAGGTGACCCCCATCGACTCGGCCGTGGGTCGCCTCGACATCATCGGCAACGCTCAACAACTTCAGATCACCCTCGCGAGTAGTGCGAGCGGCGTCGTCACGTTCGAATACACGATTACCGATGGTCGAGGGGGGTCAGATACCGCGATCGTGACCGTCACGGTGCGAGCGTCGGCAGACAACTCAGCACCCGTGCAGGTGCGGGCGAGCAAGACCACCGTGGCGCAGGGCGGCACGGCGACCGCCGCCGTACTCGGCGAGTGGGTCGACCCGGATGGTGACCCGATCTACCTCGGGGCGGCAAGCATTCCGGCCCCTGACGTGGTGACGTTTCGGCCCGACGGTCGCGTGACCATCGCCGAGGCGGGCGGAGTCGGCACTCTGCGAACCGTTCGACTTACCGTCACCGATGGCACCGCGAGTGGTGACGGCACCCTGGCGGTGACGGTGCGGCCTGCGGGCCAGACACCGATCATCGCCGAGCCATTCATCGTGCTCGCGTACGCGGGTCAAGAGGTGCGCATTGAGCCACTCGTGCACGTGCGCGGCGGCACGGGAACCATTCGACTGAGCGCCGTTCCCGAGAAGAGCGGCGTCACGATCACTCCCAACCTTGATCGCGGCGTGTTCCGTTTCTCGAGCGAAGAGGTGCGCACGCACTATCTCGAGTACGTCGTCACCGACAACACCACGACCGCGACCGGCATTATTCGCGTGGATGTCGTTGCGCCCCCCGACGCGGGGTCGGCCCCGATCACGGTGCCCAAGACTGCCTTCGTGCGCACTCTGAGCAGTGCCACCGTTGCCGTTGCCACGGTCGACATCGATCCCGGCGGGGGAGTGTTGGTCGTGACGGGCATTGTCGGCGTCTCGTCGGCGAGCGGCATTCGTGCCGAGGTGCTCGATCAGCGCGATGTGCGCGTGACGCTGACGCGCCCCCTCGAGGGCCCACAGACCGTCTCGTACCGAATCAGCAATGGGCTCTCAGAGTCGACGGGAACAATCACGGTCATCGAGATTCCGCGCCCTGATCGATTGCAGCCGCCCGTTGCCAACGACGATGCCATCACCGTGCGTGTCGGCGACGCGGTGTCGATTCCTGTGCTCGCTAATGACGAACACCCCGACGACGAGCCCATCACGCTGTCGCGAACGCTCGTGCAAGGCCTCACGGGCGAGTCGGGTCTCTTGTTCGTCGCGGGCGATCAATTGCGCTACTTGGCACCTGATCAGCCGGGAGACTTCACGGCTGTTTACGAGGTGCTGGGTCCCCTCGGCGAACAACGGGCCCAGGCGAGCGTGCGCATCAGCGTTCGAGAGGTCAACGAGGCCACCAACCAGGCGCCCATCACGCGAACGGTAACCGCCCGTGTCATCGCGGGAGACACGATTCGCGTGCGCATCCCGGTCGAGGGCATGGACCCCGATGGTGACTCGGTTCAGGTCATTGGGCAAGAGTCGAGCCCCGAAAAGGGCTCGGTCATTGAGACAGGTCTCGACTATCTCGACTATCAAGCGGGCAGTTATTCGGCCGGTACCGACACGTTCCGCTACACCGTCGTTGACGCGCTCGGGGCGCGGTCGTCGGGCACGATTCGCATTGGAATTAGTCCTCGGCTTGAGGGTGCCCGCAACCCCGTCGCCAACGACGACCAGGTCATTATTCGCCCTGGATTCACCGTGCTCGTGCCGGTTCTCGACAATGACACTGACCCCGACGGGTCTGCGCTGACCGTCACGGCCGTCGAGGCGAGTGCCCCCGACGTGACCGCTGAGGTCGTCGATGGCCAGTTTGTGCGCGTGGTTCCACCGGCAGTGCCGGGGCAGTACGGGCTCGTGTACACCATTGAGAATGCGCTGGCGGGCACGTCACAAGCGTTCATCACGGTGACCGTGCGGGCGGATGCCCCGCTCGCGGCGCCGGTGGCCCGAGACACCGTGCTCTCGCTGACCGACATCGTCGACCGCACCGAGATCGACGTCGACGTGTTGTCGCGCGTGTTCTTCTCCGAGGGCGAGGTTTCCGAGCTCGGGCTCGAATTGGTGCCGGGTTATGAGTCGGGGGCACGGGTTCAACCCGATCGTCGGATTCGCGTGGAGGTCGGGGAGCAACGCCAGATCATTCCGTTCCAGGTCTCCCACCCGGCCGACCCCGCGGTTCGGTCGACGGCGTTCATCTGGGTGCCGGGAACCGATGACGCGTTGCCGCAGCTCGATCGACGCGCCGAGCGCATCGAGGTCGTGAGCGAAGAAACGGTCACGATCGACATCAACGACTATGTGCTCGCCGTGGGTGGGGTACCCGTGCGGCTGACCGACACGGCCACGGTCAGTGCGACGCAGTCAAACGGTGACCCCCTCGTTGTCGACGACGACACGCTGCGCTTTACGTCGGCCGACCTCTACTTTGGCCCCGCCTCGTTGACGTTCGAAGTCACGGATGGCGAGTCGGCGAGCGACCCCGACGGTCGCGTGGCAACGATCGTGTTGCCGATTGAGGTGACGCCCCGCGAAAACCAGCCCCCGGCCTTCATCGGCGCGGCTCTCGAACTCGAGCCCGGCCAAGAACGGACGATCGACCTCGTTCGTGTCACGGCATATCCCTACCCCGAAGACCTGGACGAGTTGGCGTTCTCGATCATCGATGCCTCAACGCCCGGCATCGAGGTCAGCCTCAGCGGGCAATCGATGCGTGTGCGCGTGCCCGAATCAACTCCGCGCGGCACGACCACGGGAGTTTCGGTCGGCGTTCGGGATGCCATTGCTCAGGGTTCGGCCGGACGCATTGAGGTCACGGTCGTTCCCTCGACCCGCCCGCTTGCCCGGCCGGCTCCCGATGCCGTCATCGCGCCGCGAGGGGAAACGACCACCGTGACCGTGTTGGCCAATGACGAGGTCTCGAACCCGTTCCCCGGTCAGCCGTTACGAGTTGTTGACGTTCGCGGTCTCGACAGTGGATCCGTGCCGCCAGGAGTCACGATTGTGCCGAGCGCCGACGGTCAGACGCTGTTGGCGACCGTGTCGGCGTCGGCCGACCCTGTCGACACCAATCTTGAGTATCAAGTGGCCGATGCCACCAATGATCCCGATCGGTTCGTGTGGGGCGCCATTCGCATCTCGGTGCAAGACGTGCCCGACCCCGTCACGAATCTGCGGGTGCAGTCGTTCGGCAACCGAACTCTCACGGTCGCGTGGTCGCCGGGAGCCTCGAACAACGCGCCCATCGAGCGCTTCGACGTGACGGTGACGCGGGTGAGTGACGGCTCATCGACGACGACCGCGTGTGCGACCTCGTCGTGCGTCGTGCCCACCCCCGGCAACGGCCCCGACAACCGCGTGCGACTCAGCGTCATCGCCGTCAATGCTCAAGGTCCATCGGTTGCCACGGTGCTCGCCGACGCCACGTGGAGTGACCTGGTTCCACCAGCCCCTGCGCTACTCGGGGTGTCACCCCTTGACCACGGCCTTCGTATTGGCTGGACGAAGCCCGCTCAAGATCCGGCAGCATCCCCCATTCGCAGTTACCGCATCACGGTCGGCGCTGTCACCCGCACGCTCACGGTGCCGCCGGACGACGCCGTCGGCACCGAGTACTGGCTCACTGTGATCGACGTCGGGGCGCTCGACAACGGCACGGCGTATGCGGTGGGGGTGAGTGCGCGCAACGACTCGTTCGATCCGCTCACGACGTGGACAACGGCGACGACAACGGGGATTCCGGCCGGCGCGCCGCTCGGGGTGGCGTCACCGACCGCTCTCGGGTCAACCTCCGACTCGGGCGCGGCAGACGCGTCGGTGAGCGTTGACTGGGCCGGAGCGTTTGCCGCGAACGGTCGCGCGATCGTCAGCTACTACCTCTGGGTTGACACCGCGGGCACGCCGCCCGAGTGCACCGTGACCGGTGTTGACGATGGCGCACCCGTTCACGCACCACCGTCAGGAGTCACAACGGTCTCGGGCTCGACCACGTCGACCACGATCACCGGGCTCACTCGTGACACGACTTATCGAGTTGTCGTGTTTGCCTACAACGGTCAAGGATGCACCGCGAGCGCTGAAGTGACGGCGACACCTCGCGAGCGCCCGTCGGTGGTCACCGCCATTACCGTCGAGGGGCCCGTCGCCGTTGCGGAGGGTCAGTGGGATTTTCGCCTGACGGGAGTGACGACGGCCGGCGGCGACAGCGTCGACACCGTGCAATACCGACTCATCGGCACCGGGGTCGACCCCGGGGAGTCTGCAGTCGGCCCCCTGCCCAAGCTGCTCACCGCCGGAACAACGCACTACGGACGAACACTGCAGGTCGAGGTGCGAGGCTGTCGGCAATACGAGCAAGTGCTGTGCGGGCCATGGTCGGCGCCGATTGATCTCGGGGTTGCCGTGCGCATTGACGTGCAACCGACCATCACGGTCACGGGTGACCTCCCAGACCCTCGTGTGGTCACCATCAGCTATACGCCGACTGCTCTGGACGACTACGACGCCGTCGACCATGTTTGTGCCGGGGGCGATCCGATCGATTACCCCGACACGACCAGTTGTGTCATCACCGCAGCCCCCGCCGACGATCCACGACTTGTGGTGACCGTCACTGAGAACTCCGTCACATACACACGGGAGTACCGACCATGACCATGACCCCCGAGCAAGCCACCTGGTTCGCCGACATCGCTGATCGCATCGTGACGAACGTCGAGCACGTGGTGGTGGGCAAGTCGTATGTGATCCAACTCAGCCTCACCGCGCTGTTGAGCGAAGGCCATCTGCTGCTGGAAGACGTACCCGGCACGGGCAAGACGTCGATGGCTCGCGCACTCGCGCAGAGCATCCGCGGAACCACGACGCGCGTGCAGTTCACTCCGGATTTGTTGCCGGGTGACATCACGGGCATGACGGTGTACGACCAACGGTCAGGAGACTTCGAGTTTCACCGGGGGCCGGTCTTTGCGACGATCGTGCTGGCCGATGAGATCAACCGCGCAAGCCCAAAGACCCAGTCGGCGCTGCTGGAAGTGATGGAAGAGGGCAACGTCACGATCGATGGGGTGACCCACCCCGTCACCCCTCCGTTCTTGGTGATTGCGACGCAGAACCCGATCGAACAGGCGGGAACCTACCGGTTGCCCGAGGCGCAGCTCGATCGTTTTCTCATGAAGACCGCCATTGGGTATCCCGATCACGCGGCGACCGTGCGCATTCTTGACGGTGCTGCGGGAGCCCGAGCGGCTGCGGTCGAACCGGTTGTTGAACTCGACGTCGTGCGTGACCTGATCGCCGTAGCTCGCACCGTGCACGTCGACCCGGTCGTCACCGACTATGTCGCACGACTCGTCGAAGCAACGCGCTCTCACCCCGACGTGCGGCTCGGTGCGAGCGTGCGCGGGGCTCTCGCCCTGGTGCGATGCGCCAAGACGTTCGCGGCGATCCGCGGTCGTCACTATGTGATTCCCGATGACGTGAAGGCGCTCGCCGAACCTGTGCTTGCCCACCGACTCGGCCTCGATCCCGAGTCAGAGTTTGACGGCGTCACCGCCTCGACCGTCATCGCTCAGATCGTTCTTGAAACGCCGCCACCGAGCGATCGGATCGCTGTGTGACCAGCGCTCCACCCGACCGCTCGCGTACGAGTCCTCCCTCTGCCACGGCTACGGCAGGGGGTTCGCGGCGCGCGCTCGACGAGTCGACGATCGGATCGACCGTCACGACGGCGCGCACGCGAATCGTGGGCGAGCGCACGGGGTGGCTGGCGGATGCGGTGGTGGCGACCGTGCGAGCCATCCAGGCGATTCGCTCGGGTGCGGTGCGATCTCTGCGCGCCATCTCGTCGGTGGTCACGCCTCTCGGGTGGACGGTTGCCGCGGTCGTGCCCCTTGCGCTCGCCGGAGGCTTTGCCTGGGGGTGGAGCGAGCTCATTGTGTGGGGAGTCACGGGCGTCGCTCTGGGTTTCGTTGCCGCGCTGTACCTCATCGGTCGCACCCGACTGTCGATGCACCTGGTTCCTCCCGCACACCGCATTGCCGTGGGCGACCTCGCAAGCGCAACTCTGCACGTGAACAATCCCACCCGCCGACGGTCTTTTGCGCAGGTTGTGGACGTGCCCGTGGGGCGCGACATCGTCGAAACGTCGATTGCTGGCCTCGCTCCGGGGCACACGACAGAGCGTGAACTCGTGGTACCCACCGAACGTCGGGGTCGATTCACTCTCGGGCCCGTTCGCACCGTGCGCGCTGACCCCATCGGCTTGGTGCGCCGCGAGATTGTCTACACCGACGCCCTCGATCTCGTCGTGCACCCGAAAACCATCGACATTCCGTCGACCTCCAGCGGGCTCGTGCGTGACCTCGAAGGGCAGCCGACCCGCGATCTGACCCCCAGCGACCTGGCGTTCCACGCGCTTCGTGAGTATGTACCCGGCGACGACCGGCGACACATTCACTGGAAGTCGACGGCGAAGACGGGTCGATTCATGGTCCGGCAGTTCGAAGAGACGCGCCGAAGTCACCTCATTGTTGCGCTCAGCATTGCCAGCATCGACTTTGGTTCTGACGATGAGTTCGAGCTCGCCGTGAGTGTGACCGGCAGCCTCGGTGCGCGTGCCATTCGTGACGCGCGTGAGGTCTCGGTTGTCGTGAGCGCGGTGACTCCCGAGTTCGCCAAGCGCGCCGTTGTCGCGGTGCGTGCGCTCTCGACGCTCACGCCCACCCGCCTGCTCGATGACCTCGCCCTCGTCGAGCACGGGCCCGCTGCCCTGGGCATCCTCGACGTTGCGCGCCTCGCGGGCGACAGTGCGCGGGGAGTTTCGGTGGCATTTCTCGTCGTGGGCTCGACCGTGACACCTGCTCGCTTGCGGAGCGCCGCAGCCGGGTTTCCTCCGTCGGTCGAGGTGGTCGCGATCGTCTGTGATCCCGACCACATCCCGGGCCGGCGTCGACTCGGCACGTTTACCGTCGTGACCATCGGCTCACTCACTGACTTGCGCCGGGCCATGCGGGGGGCGGTGTCGTGGTGAGAGCATCCCGAACTGCGCCGCGCAGCGTCGGACGCCGCACTGTCGTAGCGTCGGTGCCGCGCTCGACCATGGTGTCGGCCACTTTGTTCTCGAGCCTTGCGTGGGTGATTGTCGCTGTCGCACTCTGGCCGATTTACCTCGATAGTGCGTTCGTGGTGCTTGCGGCGGTGGCGATCACTCTCGGCACGGCTCTCGCGGTCGCGGGCGCGCGGTGGAGCTGGCCCCCGTGGGGTGTCGTGCTGGCGACGGTTGCCACGTTTACCGTGGTGGGGGTTCCCCTCGCTGTGCCCGGCCGAACCGCCTACGGCGTTTTGCCCGAACCTCAGGGCCTTCTTGACCTCTACGCGGGAGTCGTCGTGGGGTGGCGGCAGCTGCTCACCATTGACCTCCCCGTCGGTACCTATCAAGCGCTGCTCGTTCCCGCGCTCGTGCTGTTGCTCACCGGCCCCGTGCTGACCATGTCGATCGCCCTGAGAACCCGGGTGGGCGAAGTCGCTGCCGTGGTACCGCTCATTGCGTTCGTTCTCGCGATCGCGGTCGGGCCCGAACAGCCGGTTCTGCCCATTTCCACGTCGATCGCTCTGGCCGCAACGGTGGTGTTGTGGATGGCGGTGTGGCGCCGTCATCGCCGTCACGCGGCCGTCGGCACCGTCGCCGCCGGCGACTCCGCATCGCTCGGCGTGAGGTCGATCGCGTCGGCTGTGGTCTTGCTGCTGATCGCCTCGGGCATCGGAGCGGCCGTAGCGGCCGTGACCACGACGGCTGACGGCCGCACGGTGCTTCGCACGATCGTTGAGCAGCCGTTTGACCCGCTCGACCAACCCAGCCCCCTCTCGGCATACCGCGCGTCATTTGCCCCCGAGGTTGCCGACGAACCTGCGCTCACGGTGTCGGGAGCGCCGGACGGTTCGCGCATTCGCATCGCGGTGCTCGACAGTTATGACGGCAATGTTTTCGCCGTCGGGAGCGACAGCGTCGACAGCGCATCGGGGCGCTTTGTTCGCATTCCCACGCAACGCGACCTTTCTGCCGTCGACGGCGTGCGCGCGAGTGTCTCGGTTACCGTGCATCGTGCCTCGGGAGTGTGGCTGCCCACCGTGGGTGACTTCGGTCGCATCACAATCGGCGGCGATGATGCCGCGACGCTTCGAGATCGCTTCGTTCTCAACGACGTCACCGGAACTGCTGCGCTGGTCGGTGGCGTGCCTGACGGTCTTGAGTACGTTCTCGATGTCGTCGTCGACGACGCACCGGGAGAGGCGTCGCTCGATCAGGCGACTCCGGGAACCGACGCTGTTCCCGGCATTACTGACGTTCCCGAATCGCTCACCACCTGGCTCGGCTCGGTCAGCGGCGCCGAAGAGGGGCCAGGAGCACAGCTTCAAGAGGCCCTCGACGCCTTGGTGTCGCAGGGCTACCTCAGCCACGGCACCGCCGATGACGAAGCCCCGAGTCGCTCGGGCCATTCGATCGAGCGTCTCGAGTCACTCTTTACTGATCGGCCAATGGTGGGTGACGCCGAACAATACGCCGTTGCTGCTGCGCTTATCGCTCGCGAGCTCGGATTCGCCTCTCGGGTCGTCCTCGGTTTCAGCGACGTTTCCGGGCCCAGCCCGGTGACCCTTGCCGAGAGTGATCGCACGGCGTGGATCGAGGTCTCCACGGCGTCCCAGGGGTGGGTGCCCATTGATGTGGTCCCCGAGCGTCGCGAATTGCCCCCCGCTGAACCCGACGAACCGATTCCAGTGTCACGACCGCAAAACGCCGTGCAACCGGCTGTTGACGACCCACCGCCGCTCGAAGAGTTGGCGCCACCAGAGATCGAGCAGAGCGACAACCCTGAACTCGATCCGCTATGGCAAGTCGTGCTGGCCATTCTGCGGGTGACGGGCATCGGTGCCCTCATCGCAGCCGTACTGTCGTCACCACTCATCGCGATCGTCGCCATGAAGGCTCGTCGACGTCGCCGGCGGCGCACGGCCGCCGACCCCACCGTTCGCATCGTCGGAGGGTGGCACGATGTCACCGACGCCGCGCGCGATCACGGTCTCGAGCTTCCGAGCGCGGCGACGCGGAGCGAGATTGCCGCCGCGATCGGGCTTCCGCAGGCTCTCGTGCTCGCGCGGGTGACCGATCGAGCGGTCTATGCGCCCGAAGAGCCTGATCGACGCGCGGCCGACCAGGTGTGGGCGACGGCCGACACCGTGCGGGCATCCCTTGCCCATGGTCGTTCGCGACGCGAACAGTGGCGGGCGGCAATCTCGCTGCGCTCACTGCGGCGGTATCGTGGGGCTCAATGGTCAATGGGGGGTCGCACGAGGTGACGTGTCAACACTGCAACGCCGATCTTCCGCCGTTCGCTCTCTTCTGCGGTGAGTGCGGGCGCTCGGTGTCGGCCCCTCTCGTGGTTCCGTCGATCAGCCCCGTCGATACGCCACCGGCGGTCTCTCTTGACGATCCGAGTTCGCCCGCGACGGCCCACGGCGATCCTGCGATTGTCTGCGCAGCGTGCGGAACCGTGGGGCTACCCGGTGATCTCTTTTGCGGGGAGTGTGGGCGCGCCCTCTCGGCCGACACCGCCATCATCGAGCGACTCTTGCCGCCCGCAGAGTTGGCAGCGCCACCCGCACTCTCGGCCGACCTCTCGCTGCCCTCTGCGCCGAAGCCCGTGACAGTGCCGCCGCCTCACCCCGAGCCCGACCCGTTGCTCGATGTGGAAAGCACTCGCATTGTGCCGCGGGGCACCGGCGGTGCCCGATTCGTGCTTCAGTTCAGCACGGGAGAGAGTTACACCGTGATGGGCTCGGGCCTGGCGGGGCGCAACCCCCAGCCCGAGCCGGGGGAGTACGTCGATCATCTCGTCACGATCGTTGATCCGGCGCGCTCGGTATCGAAGACGCACTTCGAGTTCGGACAGCACGACGCGGTCTTCTGGTTCAGTGACCGGCACTCCGGCAACGGTTCAACGATTCGTGAACCAGGAGCTGAACCGCGGGTGTGTGAGCCGGGGCGACGGTACGCCGTCGTTCGAGGTACCCGCATCGACATTGGCGAGCAGTTCGTCATCGTGAGCTAGCGACTCCTCCACAGAGGGAATGTGAGCGAACGGATGCTCGCCCGCCGCTCGCCCGTGGAGCCAGCTCGTCGGCGCATGGTCTGCTCGCGGGGTGCACCGTTTGCCCCCGCCTCCCGTTCTTCCGCGCAGCCCGGCGCGCATCCCTTTTCCCCTCATCGCGGTCATCGCTCCGCTCGTGGGGGCGATCGTCATCGGCCTCGTTACGGGTTCGCCTTTCGTTCTCGTTTTCGCTCTCTTGAGTCCTCTCATTGCAGTCGCGACGACACTCGATGCTCGGCGCACGGCTCGACGGCACGTGCGCGCCGAGTCGGAGCGTTTCGATCGCGAGTGCCGTGCGTACCAGTCGGCGATCGTGCGAGCGCATGATGACGAACGCAGCGAGGCGAATACGCGACACCCCCGCGCCGTCGTGGTCGACGCCGCGGCACGAGAACCGATTCGCATCGGTAGTGCTCCCGCCCCCAGCGCCAGTGCGCCCGAAGACGTTCTCATCACGGGAGACTCACCTGACGAGCATCGACTTCGCGATCTCCTGACGAACGCACGGATCAACCCCGATCTTCCTGTCACGGTGCCGCGTGGCCGGATTATCGTTCACGGCAGCGGCCTCGTGGCCGATGCCCTCGAACGACGCCTCGCGCGTGAGCCACACGTTGAGCTCATTAGTAGCACCTCGCACACGCACTCGCTCGCCGACGTGACTCTGCGGGTCGTCTCGGCGACACGTCTCGAGGTACACGCGCCCGGGCGGCCCGTGGTGATCGCTCGACCTGAGTTTGTCAGCCGCGTTCAGCTCGCGGGAGCGCGGGCGCGTGAGGAGTCATTGCGGCCAGTAGGTCCGCCCATGTCCGTTCGCTGGAGAGACGTTGGATGGGCACCACTGCGCACCTCGAACGACGACGCAGCCTCACGACGACTGAGGGGAGTCGCCTACGGACATACCGGTCAGTCTGTCGCGTATCTCGACCTCGAGAACGATGGCCCCCATGCCCTCGTGGGCGGTACGACGGGCAGTGGCAAGAGCGAGTTTCTCCGTGCGCTCGCCCTTGGTTGGGCGGCGCAACGAGGTCCGAACGAGGTGCAGTTGCTCTTCGTCGATTTCAAGGGCGGCGCTACCTTCTCTGGGCTCACCGATCTGCCCCACGCCGTCGGACTCGTGACCGATCTCGACCCCCTCGTGGCGCAGCGTGCTGTGCAGAGTCTGCACGCCGAGCTGCGTCGTCGAGAGCGCGTGCTCGTCGAGGCGGGCGTTCGTGACCTGAGTCAGCGGCACGACCTTTTCCCCCGACTGATTGTCATGGTCGATGAGTTCGCTGCCCTCAGCGAGTCGTTTCCCGAGGTCCACGCCGTGTTTGCCGACATCTCTGCGCGGGGCCGCTCGCTGGGTGTTCACCTCGTCGTCTGCACGCAACATCCGTCCGCGGTGATTCGTGATGTGGTCGCCGCCAACTGCGCTGTGCGCATCGCCTTTCGCATGAGCGACTCGGCTGGTGCGTCGTTCATTGGGGCGCAGGGTCGAGACCTCGTGTCGTCCCCACCGGGTCGAGCGGTCGTCGTCACAGCGGACGGAGTTCACGCCGTGCAGGTGGCCGCCATTGACGATGCCGACATCGCTGCCGTGTGCGACCGCTGGGCAACGGCACGACCTGGTGATAGCCCGTGGTTGCCCCCTTTGCCCGCGAATCTCGACCGGGCTGAGCTTCACGAGCGGGTCGACCTCAGCACCACACACAGCATTCGCAGCGACGGCGTTCTCCACGGTGACACGAGTGAGCTGGAGCCACTGGTCTTCGGCATTCTCGACGACCCCACAGAGCAACGCCAACTTCCCGCCGCGTGGTGGCCGCGTCGCGATGGCGCGCTCGCGGTCGTCGGGGCGCCACGCAGTGGTCGTTCCACGGCGCTGGCAGCTCTCGCGACGGCCGCTTGGCGCAGCGGCGCGAGACCGGTGATCACTCCGTCATCCGTCGTCGAGGCCTGGGCGCTGTTCGAACAGCTCGCTGAACAGCCTGGCGAGCGCACGGTGTTGATTGCTGACGATCTCGACCTTCTGCTCGCCGCAAGCACCGACCTCGCCCCTGACCTGTTGTCGCGGTGGGATGCCGCAGCTCGTGCAGTGCGACGACTGGGCGGCGGTGTCGCCGCGTCGATGGGAGCGTTATCGACCTCGCGGTCGATGCTGAGCAATCGATTCGAATCACGACTCGTGCTGCGGTGCCTTGATGCCGATGATCATCATCTCGCAGGGGCACCGCGCGGGCTCTTTGATCGGGCTGCGCCAGCAGGCCGTGGGTGGTGGACAGACCGCCAGGTTCAGGTCGTGAACGATTCCTTGGGCGCCCTGGCCCCGGAAGCCCGCATCGCCCCGCTCTGGGAGGCGCCCGCCTCAGGAGACACCATCGTGATTACACGCGATGTGGCCGAGGTCGCTGCCCGACTGGCGAAGGCTTACCCCGCACATTCCGTGATCGTCGATCTCGCGAGCGAACAGTCTGCCGTGGCGATAGGCCCACGCATATTTGTCGCTGACCCCGAGGCATGGCAGGCGATGTGGTCGTTGTTCTCGTCGTTGCGTCGAACGTCGCCCGTCGCGTGCCTGGGGGTTGAATCGGCCGACCTTCGGTCTCTCCTCACAATTCGTGAGACGCTGCCGCCGATCGATTCCCGTGCCGGCGAGTTGTGGGTGAGCGAATCTGGTCGACCTCCGCAGCGGCGGCGCGTCACTGCCAACGCTGTGGGCTGACGGCTGCGCAGTCAGCCCACAGGTTGTGCGATTAGGCCAAGACGTCGGAAAGCGCGACTGAACTGAGGCCGTGCGCGGTCGCAACGGCGTCGTTCGTCACGCTTCCGGCGTGGGTGTTGAGGCCCAGAGCAAGCGCTCCGTCGGCGGCAAGTGCACCACGCCAGCCGTGGTTCGCAATCGCGCGAACATAGGGCATGGTTGCGTTGGTCAACGCGTAGGTCGAGGTCGTCGGAACCGCACCCGGCATGTTCGCGACGCAATAGAAGATGCTGCCGTGCACAGCGAACGTCGGGTCAGTGTGGGTCGTCGGCCGGGTGTCGGCAAAGCAGCCACCCTGGTCAACCGCAATATCGACCAGCACGCTGCCGGTCTTCATGCGCGACACGAGGTCGTTGCTCACGAGTTTCGGCGCCTTAGCGCCCGGGATCAGCACGGATCCGATGAGCATGTCGGCCTGCACCGCGGCCTTTTCGATCTCATACCCGTTCGACGCAATGGTGCGAATGCGGCCGCTGTAGAGGGCATCCAGTTCCCGCAATCGCTGAATGTTGGTGTCGAGCACCGTGACCTCTGCGCCGAGGCCGACAGCCATGGCAACGGCATTCGTGCCGGCCACACCCCCGCCGAGAACGACGATGTTGGCGGGGTCGGTTCCGGGAACGCCCGGAACGAGCAAGCCCGGCCCCCCGTTGGGACGCATCATCGCGTTCGCGCCGACGATCGGGGCGAGTCGACCAGCGACCTCACTCATCGGGGCCAAGAGAGGCAACGCCCGTGACGGCAACTGCACCGTTTCGTACGCGATGGCGGTGACGTTCTTCTCAAGAAGTGCGTGCGTGAGCTCTTTCTCGGCTGCAAGGTGCAGGTAGGTGAAGAGCAACATGCCGTCACGGAAGTGGTCGTATTCCGCGGCGATGGGTTCTTTGACCTTCAGCAACAAGTCAGCTTCGGCCCACGCCGTCGCCGCGTCGGCAACGATGGATGCGCCCTGAGCGCGGTACTCGTCGTCGGTAATCGATGATCCGAGTCCGGCGCCCGATTGCACCAGCACCTCATGCCCATTGGCCACCAGGTCGTGCACTCCCGCGGGCGTGATGGCCACGCGGTACTCGTTGTTCTTGACCTCGGCCGGAACGGCGATTTTCATCAGTTCTCCTCGCGATGAACGCGCGACCGTGAAGGGCACCGCCGCGCTGCGTTGCGGGTCAAGCGTACCGGCTCTCCGCAATGGATTCCGCACTCTTTTTTGCCTGGAAGTGCTGATTTCGTGACATTTGTGTTTCAGGATGGATGAATTGAGCGTTCAGGGGTGCATTCGCCCTCCTGCGTATGACAGTATCGACGCACCGCCGCTCGCGGCACGGACACCGACGTACCGGCAATCGTCTAAGGAGCACGCCATGAATCGTCCCCTTCCCGAAGACCCGATGATCCGCAGCCTCATTGCGCAGGCCAAGCGTGCACAGGTGTCGCGACGCGCGATGCTGGCCGGAACGGGTGCCGGTGCCACTGCGCTGGCTCTCGCTGCCTGCACCACCGGTTCGACAGAGCTGACTCCGGCCGAAGACATTTCGGCGACCGACAAGACCCTCAATTGGGCGAACTGGCCCTTCTACATCGATGAGGATGACGAAGGCAACTACCCCACGCTCGTCGCCTTCGAAGAACAGTTCGGAATTGACGTCGAGTACCTCGTGACGGTCGACGACAACAACTCTTACTTTGCGACCGTGCGCGACCAGCTGGCCCTCGGCCAAGACATCGGTGCCGACACGGTCTGCTTGACCGACTGGATGGTCTACCGGTTTATTCAGCTCGGCTACACCCAGCCGCTCAACAAGGCGAACATCCCGAACGCCGCCAACCTGGTGGCGAGCCTGCAGAACCCCTCGTTTGACCCCGGTCGCGTGCACTCGCTGCCGTGGCAGGGCGGGTTCGCGGGCGTTGCCTACAACGTCGAGGAGACGGGTGAGGTGCGCTCGGTGAGCGACTTGTGGCGCCCCGACCTCCAAGGACGCGTCGGTGTTCTGTCGGAGATGCGCGACACGATCGGCCTCATCATGCTCGAGAACGGTGTCGACATCACGAGCAACTTCACGGCTGATGAGTTCAATGCTGCTCTTGATCTCTTCCGCGAAAAGGTCGAGTCGGGGCAGATTCGCAACGTGCGTGGCAACGCGTACACCGAAGACCTCGTCAACGGCGACACTCTCGCCGCGATCTGCTGGTCGGGCGACATCACGGTGCTCAACCTTGAAGCCGGGTACGAGAAGTGGAAGTTCGTGCTTCCCGAGGGTGGCGCCACGCTCTGGAACGACAACTTCCTCATTCCGATTGGTTCGCCGCGCAAGACCAACGCCGAGACGCTCATCAACTACTACTACGAGCCCGAGGTCGCTGCCGAGGTCGCTGCGTGGGTCAACTACATCACGCCCGTCGAGGGTGCCAAAGAGGCTGCGCTCGCCATCGACCCGGTTCTCGCCGAGAACCAGCTCATCTTCCCTGACGCTGACACCCTTGCGAAGTCGAGCGTGTTCCGCGGGCTCACGGCGCAAGAAGAGAACGAGTACCAGGCCGCCTTCCAGGCGATCCTGCTCGGCGCATAACCCACCCGCACCCGAAAGAGAGAACCATCACGGTGACGAACAACGTTGTTCCGCAGGGGGGATTCGCTGAAGCGGGTGCCGACCTTGAACTGGTCGGCATCACCAAGCGTTTCCCGGGCTTTACGGCGATTGAAGAACTCGATCTGACCATTCCGGCCGGATCGTTCTTCGCTCTCCTTGGCCCGTCGGGGTGTGGCAAGACCACGACCCTGCGACTCATCGCTGGTTTGGAAGAACCCACCGCGGGTCGCATTCTCATCGGTGGAAAAGACGTCACCGCCACGAAGGCGTACCAGCGGCCCGTGAACACGGTCTTTCAGAGCTACGCACTCTTTCCGCACATGACGATTCTGGAGAACGTCGCGTTCGGACTGAAGCGGCGTGGAATCAAGAACGCTGACCCGCTCGCGCATGAGGCTCTTCGTCTCGTCGAACTCGACCACGTAGCCGGCCGAAAGCCGACGCAACTCTCGGGTGGTCAGCAGCAGCGTGTGGCTCTCGCTCGCGCTGTCGTGAACCGCCCGGCGCTCTTGCTTCTCGACGAGCCGCTGGGTGCGCTCGACCTGAAGCTTCGCCGTCAGATGCAGGTCGAGCTGAAAGACATCCAGAGCGAGGTCGGCCTCACCTTCTTGCACGTTACCCACGACCAAGAAGAGGCCATGACCATGGCCGACACGGTCGCCGTCATGAACAAGGGGCGCATCGAGCAAATGGGCGCGCCGCAAGAACTGTACGAACTGCCCCACACGGCGTTTGTCGCGAAGTTCTTGGGACAGTCAAACCTGTTCACGGGTGAGGTCATTTCGAGCTCGAAGTCATCTCTCGTGGTCGATGCGGCAGGGTCGAAGATCGAGGTCCCCCTCGATCGCGCTCAACGCCACAGCGGTCGCATGACGGTCGGCGTGCGTCCGGAGAAGGTATCGCTGCACGACACAGCGCCGAAGGCTGACTCGGCCCGCAACGTCATCGGCCCCGGCCGCATTACCGACGTTTCGTTCAGTGGTGTGAGCACGCAATATGAGGTGACGGTGCCCCACCACGGAGCGATCACGGTGTTCGTGCAGAACACCTCGATCACGACGTTGCACCACGATGGTGACGAGGTGTGGTTGAGCTGGGCTGTCGACCACGCCTTTGGCCTCGCAGACGAAGCTGAGGGTGAGCCGGTATCGCGGTTCCACGCCGACCTCGACACGTCGATGATCGCGGTGCAGTCTCGCAAAGACCTCGAAGCGGAACTCGAGGAGGCCTAGGTCATGGCCTTCACCGCGTTCTCCAACACAACCGCGGTCGTTGAGCCGGCTGCACGGCGAAAGAGCCCCGTGGCGCTCTTTCTGCTGCTGCCCGGCATCTTCTACCTCATCCTGTTTTTTGTCACACCGCTCATCTCGCTCATCATCACGAGTCTGCAAGCCCCCGATCCGCTGATTTTCGGCAAGTTCGTCAACGCCTTCAACTGGCAGAACTACGTGACGGTGATCGAGACGTACGGTGAGCAGGCCATCAGGTCGGTCGGCTACGCCGCACTCGCTACGTTGTTCGCCTTGCTGATCGGCTTTCCGCTCGCCTACTTCATCGGCATCACGCTGCGGCGGTATCCCTTGTTGCAGTCGCTGGCACTCGTGCTTGTGATCGCGCCGTTCTTCATCTCGTTCCTCTTGCGCACCTTGGCGTGGAAGCAGATCTTCTCGACGGAAGGACCCGTCGCGGGCATCCTGTCGTCAATCGGCATTCTGGGCCCGGGGGAGTCGATCACGGGCACCGCGTTCTCGGTGATCTTTGGTCTCACGTACAACTTCATTCCCTTCATGACGCTGCCGATTTATGCCACGTTGGTGTCGCTCGACCTTCGCTTGCTCGAAGCGGGCAACGACTTGTACGGCAGCCCAGCAACGACCTTCCGTACGGTCACGTTGCCGCTCTCGGCCGCGGGCGTGATGTCGGGGACCTTGCTGACTTTCATTCCTGCGGCGGGTGACTACGTCAACGCGTCGCGCGAGTTCCTCGGTTCGGCGGACACGACCATGATCGGAAACGTGATCGAGGCGAACTTCTTGGTCTTGCAGAACTTCCCGGCGGCTGCGGCACTGTCGCTTCTGTTGATGGCGTTCATCTTGGTGCTGGTCGCGCTCTACGTGAAGCGCAGCGGAACGGAGGACCTGCTGTGAAAGGCTTCGGCAAGTACGGCATTTGGGTCTACGCCGTTATGGCGTTCACGTTCTTGCTCATCCCGATCGTCTACACGGTCGCCTTCTCGTTCAACGACTCACGTCGTACGAACATCATCTGGAACGGCTTCACGCTCGAGAACTGGTTCACGGTGTGTGAGGCACAGACGGTGTGTGAGGCGTTTGGCAACAGCGTGCTCATTGGTGTTGTCGCCACCGTGCTTGCGACGACGCTGGGCACGATGATCGCGATCGCGCTTGTTCGGTACCGCTTCCGCTTCCGCAACGCGACGACGCTGTTGATCTTCTTGCCGATGGCAACCCCCGAAGTTGTGCTCGGTGCGGGTCTCGCTGCGCAGTTCTTGCAGGCAGGGGTTCCGAAAGGCATCGGAACGATCATCCTGGCTCACACGCTCTTTTGCCTCAGCTTCGTCGTCGTGACGGTGCGATCGCGCGTGGCGGGCCTCGACCCCGCACTCGAAGAAGCGGGTCGCGACCTCTATGGCAGCCCGACTCAGGTGTTCTGGCGCATCACGTTCCCCATGCTCCTGCCGGGAATCGTGGCGGCTGCTCTGCTGTCGTTCGCACTGAGTTT
>NZ_JANRKZ010000065.1:0-5469 GCF_033763155.1 Microcella sp. | reverse complement strand
CACCGATGGTCAACCGCCGACGGTGAGGGCGGTGCGCACGAGGTCGGTCAAGATGCCGCGCACCTCATCGCTTTGCATGATGACGACGAGCAGACTCGCAAAGCCGACCGCGGCCATGGTGGCGATGGCGTATTCGGCCGTCGCGGCACCGCGCTCATCGGAGCCGACACGGCGGGCGTGAGTCACCCAGCGTCGGAAGCGAGCAGGCGCCGGCGCGGGTGCAGCAGTGACGGTGGTCAACGACGGGTGAGTGCGCAGCATGATCGGTCGTCCTCTCGTGGCGCCCGCGGTGCGGGCATTCGGTCGGCACGAACGAGTCGATGATGCCGCACCCTGTGGCGACCGCGGCCGACGACATCGGGACGCTCTGGCAGTGTCACCACGCTCCCGCTGTGGAGGAGAGAAGCCCCATGAGCATGGGCACCACGCCCAGCAGCACGAATGCGGGCAAGATGCAGGCGCCGAGCGGCACCATGAGCCGCACGGCCAGTCGCTCCGCACGCTCTCGAGCGAGATCGCGAGCGCGATGGCGCGCTTCGGCGGCCTCAGCCCGAGCCAGCTCTCGCACGGGAGCCCCCGCCGCGCGCGAGAGTGCCACGAGCGACGTGAGCGCGTGTAATCCTTCGCCGTCGCCACCATCGTCAATGGCCCCCGCACCCTGCGCACGACGCAGTTCGGCCGACACGAGCGCCGCAGCCGATTCGGGCGAGCCACCCCCTCCCGCGGCAACGGCGAGCAAATCGAGGGCGAGCCCGCTGGTCGGCTCAGGTGGTGTCGCGGCGCTGACGAGGCCGCGCATCCACCGCCGCGCGACCACCACGAGAAGCGTGCCGGCAATGATCGCCGCGGCCCCGAGCGGGGTGCTCACGGTTGCGAGGAGGTCAACACCCATGAGAAGCCCGAGCGCCACGGCCACACCGGGCAGCAGCAGCACGATGCGCGCCGTCGATTGCGGGCCGGCGAGCGCGATCTGAATATCGCGCCGTGCCGCAGCTCGGTCACGGAGCCCGTCGGCGAACCCGCGGAGCGCGGGCGCCAACGGCGCACCCGACACCGTTGCCACCCGCCACGCCGCCGCAAGCGACCGCCACGCCTGTGCGCTGTCGACCGAGACGTCGTGCGTGTCAGCGCCGACCACGTCGTCGATGGCGCCGGCGACATCGATTCCCTGGTCGACGCGTGCGGCAATCGAGGCCAGCAGGGGGTCGTTGGCCGCCGCGGCGACATGGTGCCAGGCTGCTCGCGGCGAAATGCCTGCGGCGATCAGCACTGCTAACCGATGCACGTCAGCCGCCAGCGCTGACTCATCTCGCGGTGCGATCGTCACGACGCGGTCACCTGCTCGATCGCCAGCCGTTCACGCGCGTCGAGCGCAAATCGCCCCCGTGTCGCTCGCCGACTGCCATCAGCTCGCCGGTCAAGGTGCACGACGAGGTCAATGCCGCTCATCGCCTGTCGCGCGAGCGCCTCGGGAGCAAGGCCCGCGATCATGCCCACGGCCTCTAGCCGGGCGGGTACGTCATGCAGCGAGTTGGCGTGCAGTGTTCCGGCTCCTCCGCGGTGCCCGGTGTTGAGCGCCGCCAAGAACTCACGAATTTCGGCTCCGCGACACTCGCCCACCACGAGCCTGTCGGGGCGCATCCGCAAGGCCTCGCGCACGAGCCGAGCGAGATCGACTTCGCCAGCGCCCTCAAGATTCGGTTGCCGGCACTCGAGTGCGACGAGGTGAGGATGGTCAATCGGCGCTTCGGCCACGTCTTCGATAATCACGATGCGATCGGATGCGAGCGACTCGCTCAACCACGCCGCCATGAGGGTCGTCTTGCCGCTTCCGGTCGCTCCCGTGAACAGCACGGTCTGCCGGTCGGTGATCGCGCGGTGCAAGTGAGCCACGGCGTCGGCATCGACGCCAGCGCCGTCGAGCGACACTCGAGAGACGCGGGGCAGTCGAATCGAGATGGCGGTGCCACCCCACGCGATCGGGGGAAGGGCGACGTGCACGCGCATTCCGTCGCCGAGTCGCACGTCAGCACACGGAGTCGCTTCGTCAACGTGCCTCCCTCCCACAGCGATGAGGCCAACAGCGAGGGCACGCGCGGCTCCCGACTCGAGGCGCACCCCGGCCACCCGCTGAGCACCCGCCCCGGTGTCGGCCCACACGGCGCCGTCACCCGTCACAAAGACGTCGGTGGCGGCGGGGTCGGCGACGACGGCGGCGAGAGGTCCGAGTGCCGCGCGAACGGACGCGGAAAGTCGGCGCTCGGGTGCCACGAGCGGAGCGGACGGCGGCTCGAGTGAGCGCGACGCGACATCACGGGGATCACGGGGCACGAAAGGCTGCACGCGCACAGGGTGCCCGATCGCGCGGGGGTGGGCAGCGAGGTGAGAGCATCCCGTGGCACACACGACGAAGGCCCCTCGTGGGGAGGGGCCTTCGCGAATCGGGAGCAGTGCTGCAGTAAGTCGATGGCGGCGCCCAGATTGGGGGGAATAGGGCGCCGCCGCGGTACCACGTGATTTGGGGGCAAGTGCGCGATACCGAAGTCAGACGTGCTGCTGACTCCATTAAGTGTAGGTCGCCAGGTACCGAGGTCAAGCGAATGTGTCCCCCATCGTGTCCTCCATAGGGAGGACACAGTTTCACGTGCCCCCGATGGGGGACAGAACGGCTGCGCGGGTGCGCACGACATCGTCACGACGCGTGGTGAGGCACGGCCGTAAGATGACGACTGTTCCCCGTACAGCAGGCGGCAGACCAGGCCAGTCCGCTTCACATCGACCAAGGATGCTGATGTCCACGTCTTCGATTGACAGCCTTCTGCACGAAAACCGCCGGTTTGCCCCGAGCCCCGAGTTCGCCGCGGCCGCCGTCGCGCAGCCCGCACTCTATGACGAGGCGCGGGCCGACCGCCTCGCGTTCTGGGCCGACCGTGCCCGCGAGCTGCACTGGCACACGCCCTTCACGCAAACCCTCGACTGGTCGAACCCACCCTTCGCGCGGTGGTTTGCCGACGGGCGGCTCAACGTGGCCTACAACTGCCTCGACCGGCACGTGATCGCCGGCAATGGCGACCGCGTGGCCTTTCACTGGGAAGGCGAGCCCGGCGACACCCGCACGCTCACCTATGCCGAGCTCACGCGCGAGGTCAAGCGCGCGGCCAACATGCTCGCGGGTCTCGGCATCGGCCAGGGCGACCGCGTGGCGATCTATCTGCCCGTGATTCCCGAGGCCGTCATCGCCATGCTCGCGATCGCTCGCCTCGGAGCGATTCACTCGGTCATCTTCGGCGGGTTCAGTGCCGAGAGCATTCGTGCCCGTGTTGAGGATGCCGATGCCAAGCTCGTCATCACGGCCGACGGCGGCTGGCGCAAGGGCCGGGTCTTTCCGCTCAAGAGCGCGGTCGACGCGGGCCTCGCGGCCGCCGAGTCGAACGTGGAGCACGTGCTCGTGGTGCGACGCGGCGAGAACGAGGTCGAGTGGACTGCCGGGCGCGACCTCTGGTGGCACGAGCAACTCGAGGGCGTGAGCGACGAGCACGAGGCCGAGGCCTTTGAGGCCGAGAACCCGCTGTTCATTCTCTACACGAGCGGCACGACGGGTAAGCCCAAGGGCATCTTGCACACGAGCGGTGGCTACCTCACGCAAGTGGCCTTCACCCACAAGAACGTCTTCGACCTCAAGCCCGAGACCGACGTCTACTGGTGCACCGCCGACGTCGGCTGGATCACGGGTCACAGCTACGTCGTGTACGGCCCGCTCGCCAACGGAGCCACGCAAGTGCTCTACGAGGGCACTCCCGACACCCCGCACCCGGGTCGGTGGTGGGAACTCATCGAAAAATACAGGGTCACGCAGTTCTACACGGCCCCCACGGCGATTCGCTCGTTCATGAAGCTCGGCCGCGAGATTCCGCAGTCGTTCGATCTCTCGAGCCTGCGCGTGCTGGGGTCAGTGGGCGAGCCCATCAACCCCGAGGCGTGGGTCTGGTACCGCGACATCATTGGCGGTGGCACAACGCCCATCGTCGACACGTGGTGGCAGACCGAGACCGGTGGCATCATGATCAGCGCTTTGCCGGGCATCACGGTAACGAAGCCCGGCTCGGCGCAAGTGCCGATTCCGGGCATCAGCGTCGATGTGCTCGATGACGACGGCGTGCACGTGGGCAAAGAAGCCGGTGGGCTGCTCGTGGTCACCGAACCGTGGCCGAGCATGCTGCGGGGCATTTGGGGCAACCCCGAGCGATTTGTCGACACCTACTGGTCAAAGTTTGCGCACCTTCCGGGCGGCCCGCTCTACTTCGCTGGCGATGGCGCGCACCTCGACGCTGACGGCGACGTGCAACTGCTTGGCCGCGTCGACGACGTTATGAACGTGTCGGGCCACCGCCTCTCGACGATGGAGATCGAGTCGGCCCTCGTCTCGCACCCGATCGTGGCCGAAGCCGCCGTCGTCGGCGCGAGTGACGACACAACGGGTCAAGCGGTCGTGGCGTTTGTCATTCTCCGCGCGAAGAAGGCCGCGTCGGTGACGGCAACCGAAGCGAGCACCCTGCTGCGCGCCCACGTTGCCGAGCAGATCGGCGCCATTGCCCGCCCCCGCGAGATCTTCGTCGTCGCCGAATTGCCCAAGACACGCTCGGGCAAGATCATGCGCCGGTTGCTGCAAGACATCGCCGAAGGGCGCGAGATCGGCGACACCACGACGCTCACTGACGTGAACGTTGTGCAGTCGATCCGTAGCGACCTCGGCTGAGGCGGCCGACGCGGCGACAATCGCGCGCGGCCCGCGCGAGCTAGGCGAACTCGAGAATCAGCTCGACCTCGACGGGAGCATCCAGCGGCAGCACCGCCACGCCCACAGCGCTGCGCGCGTGTGCACCCGCGTCACCGAAGATCTCGCTCAGCACCGTCGACGCGCCGTTCGCCACCGCGGGCTGACCGGTGAAGTCGGGCGGTGACGCGACAAAGACCACAACCTTCACGACGCGCGTGACGCGGTCGAGCGAGCCAATGACGCTCTGCGCTGCGGCGAGTGCGTTGAGCACCGCCGTGCGCGCGTAGCCGGCAGCAGCCTCAGGGCTGACCTCGGCGCTGACCTTGCCGGTTTGCGGCAGCGCGCCATCAACAAACGGAAGCTGCCCCGCCGTGAAGACAAGGTTGCCGCTCGCGATGGCCGGCACGTAGGCCGCGACCGGTTTCGTGACGGCCGGGATGCTGATGCCCAGCTCGGCGAGACGTGCGTCGATGGCGCTCACGCGCTGACCTCCCCCGTGATCGGGCGCTTCAAATAGGCCACGAGCCCGCCCTCTGGGCCAGCCACAACCTGCACGAGTTCCCAGCCCTGCGAGCCCCAGTTATTGAGGATTGCCTGGGTCGTGTGGATCATGAGCGGGGTCGTGAGGTATTCCCATTGGGTCATCGCGCGGTCCATTCAGCGTGGTCATAAGCCATGTGGCGTACCCTTAA
>NZ_JANRKZ010000064.1:0-4598 GCF_033763155.1 Microcella sp. | reverse complement strand
CAAGACACCGTGATCTCGCTGCGCGAGTTGAACCCCGACGGTCAGACCTCGCAGAACTGGTACAACAACACGATCGTCTTCACGCACGGATACGGTGTGGTCGCGGCCTACGGCAACCAGCGCACCGACGACGGTCGCCCGCAGTTCTTGGAGGGAGGCATCCCTGCCGCCGGTTCGCTCACGACCGAGCTCGGCGAGTACGAGCCGCGTGTCTACTTCGGTGAGTTCTCGCCGACGTATTCGATCGTCGGCGGCGGCGACAAACTCGAGCTCGACTTCCCGTCTGAGGGCAGCGAAGACCAGGCCGGCAACGCCACGTACACCTTCACGGGTGACGGCGGCCCCGCGCTCGACAACGTGTTCAAGCGCTTGCTCTATGCGATCAAGTTCCAGTCTGAGCAGATCTTCCTGTCAGAGGCAGTGACCGATGAGTCGCAGATTCTCTACGAACGCAACCCCGTTGAGCGCGTGCAGAAGGCGGCGCCGTACCTGACGCTTGACTCTGACCCCTACCCGGCCATCGTTGACGGTCGCATCGTCTGGATCGTCGACGGCTACACGACCACGGCGAGCTACCCCTACTCGACGACCGTGGCGCTGAGCCAGGCCATCGCCGACACCTACACGCCGGCACCGGCCTTCCCGCTCGACCAGATCAACTACATTCGCAACTCGGTCAAGGCCACGGTTGATGCGTACGACGGCTCGGTCACGCTCTATGCGTGGGACACCGAAGACCCGATTCTGCAGACGTGGCAGAAGGTGTTTCCGAACACCCTCGTCGACGCGAGCGAGATGAGTGAGCAGTTGCTCTCGCACGTGCGGTACCCGGCTGACCTGTTCAAGGTGCAGCGCAACATTCTCGGTGCGTACCACGTGACTGACCCGGGCTCGTTCTTCTCGACTGACGACGAGTGGCGCACGCCGAACGACCCCACGTCGTTGGCCGCCGCGCCGACGCTGCAGCCGCCCTACTACCTGACGATGCAGGTTCCGGGAGCAGAGGCGCCGGGCTTCACGCTCTACTCGACGTTCATTCCGCGCACCGCGAGTGAGAACGAGCGCAACGTGCTCACGGGCTACCTCGCGGCGAACGCCGACCCGGGTGAGGACTACGGCAAGCTCACGCTGTTGACCCTGCCCTCGCAGACGATTCCGGGCCCGGGCCAGGTGCAGAACCAGTTCAGCTCTGACCCTGAAGTGGCCAACCAGCTCGCGCTGCTCGAGCGTGGCGAAACCGAAGTGCTGCGCGGCAACCTGCTGACGCTGCCGATCGGTGGTGGCTTCCTCTATGTGCAGCCGGTCTACGTACGCTCGACGGGTGAGACGAGCTTCCCGCTGCTGCGCAAGGTGCTCGTGGCCTTCGGTGACTCGATCGCCTTCGAAGACACGCTCGACGAAGCTCTCGACTCGCTCTTCGGCGGAGACTCGGGAGCCAATGCGGGTGACGGCGACGTTGACCCTGTCGACCCGACTGAGCCGACGGACCCGACCGAGCCGACGGACCCGACCGAGCCCACCGACCCCGGTGTCGAGATCTCGGCCGAGCTCGCGCAGGCCCTGCAAGACGCTCGGCAGGCTCTGCTCGACCGTCAGCAGGCCTACGCCGACAACGACCTGGTGGCGGCAGCCGAGGCCGACGAGCGCCTGCAAGAGGCGATCGAGCGGGCGCTCGCACTGAGCGAATAGCCGCTGAGCGAGTCGGTCACGGAGAGAGCGTCGACGAGTGGCACACGCTGAGCTTCCTGAGTGGGCCCGGGTGAACCGGGCCCACTGGGATGAAAAGGTTCCCGTGCACGTCGCGAGCGAGTTCTATGACCTCGCGCCGCTTCGGGCGGGGGAGGGCCGGCTCTACCCCATCGAAGAAGCTGAGCTGCCGATCATCGCTCCCGAGGGGTGGAACGGCCTGCGGGTGCTGCACCTGCAGTGCCACTTCGGCGCCGACACCCTCGTGCTGGCGCAACGCGGGGCCACGGTTGTGGGGCTCGACTTTTCGATGCCCGCGGTGCGGCAAGCTCGCGAGCTCGCCACCGAGCTCGGGCTCGACGACCGCAGCCGGTTCATCTGCGCCGACCTCTACGACGCCCGGCACGCGCTGCCCGACCCCGAGGGCTTCGACGTTGTCTACACGACGTGGGGCACGATCGGCTGGTTGCCCGATATTGCCGAGTGGGCCCGCATCATCGCGTGGTTTCTCAGGCCTGGCGGGCGGCTGTACTTTGCTGACGGGCATCCGTCGGCATTCGTCTTTGACGACCCGAGCGATGACCAACCGGCGGCCTTGCTTGACGGTGGCCCCGCCCGGTTTCCGACCCCGCAATTCGGCTACTTCACGAGCGAGCCGTTCGACCTTGACGACCCCGCCGATTATGCCGATGCGGATGCCGTGCTCACGCACTCGCGCACCGTCGAGTGGATGCATCCGCTCGGGCAGACCCTCACGGCTCTCGTTGAGGCGGGCCTGACGATCGACTTCGTGCACGAGCACGACGCGGTTCCGTGGCAGATGTATTCGGTGCTCGAACCGCGCGGCGATGGGTTGTGGGGATGGCCCGCTACCGCCTGGTTGCCCCTCGGCATGAGCCTCGGCGCCACCCGCCGCTGAGGTTTCTTCTCGTAGGCGTTGACCTGGCGCGGCGGCCCGGCCATGCTGATTTTCTGGGCCTGTCAACCTCGCGGGGCCTCTCGCGCGTCGAGGAGGTATGAGCGCGACCGAGACGACTCGGCTCCAGGTCGACCTGGATGAGTTTGTCGCGCGCGAGTACCCCAAGGTCGTCGCGGCCGTGGGCATGATTACGGGCTCTCCTCGCGACGCAGAAGACGCGGTGCAAGACGCCATCGTGGGGTACCTGGCGAACCCCCCACAGCGCGAGATTCGTAATCTCGCGGCGTGGATCACCGTCGTGGCGAGCAACAGGGTGCGCGACGTGCAGCGATCGCGAGGAGCCGAGTCTCGCGCTCTTGCCACCGTCGGAGTTTCTGACGAGAGCGTTGACTCGGTCGTGGAGGGTCTCGACGTTGATGTCGTGAAGGCGCTCGACCAGTTGCCCCTGCAACAACGTCAAGTGTGCGTGCTGCACTACTTGCTCGACCAATCGGTGCAGACCATCGCTGAAGGTCTTGGCGTGAGCGAGGGCACCGTCAAGACCCAGTTGCATCGCGCTCGCACAACTCTTGCCCGACTGATCGAGAGGGGAAATCACCGTGGCTGACGGGAACAACCTCGATGATCTGATGCGGCGTGGCCTCACTGACGCCGCGCAACCGGCCGACCCGACGGGTGTCGCCGATGCCCTGCGGGCGCGTGTTGACGGCGGCGATGCGGGAGTCACCGTGTCGTCGAGCGTCGCTCCGGGCTGGGGCGGGCTCGCCGTTCGCAGCTGGCTGCCGTGGGTCACTGTCGTGGCCGTCGCGATCGTGGGTGGCACGCTGGGCGCCCTCGCGTTCTTCGGCGGGTCGACAATTGAGTCGACGGATGCTCGCCCCGTCGTCGTCGAGTCGCCCTCGGTCGACTCGCAATCGTGTGCAGAAAGGCCGGCTGCCGGCGGCGTGTGCCCGACGAGTGAGCAACTCGTTGATTCCCCTGCACCCAGCGATGACCCCAGCGAGGCTCCGCCCGCGCCGGAGACTGACCCTGACCCGGATCGGGCACCGGCTCCGCCGAGCGATACGACGCCGCCGACCGTGCAACAAGTCAGCATCGACTCGAACCCCTGCCCTGCCGTCATTGAGGCCGTCGCCTCTGACAACGTGGGCGTCACCCAGGTGACGCTGTCGTGGTCGGGCGTCGCAACCGGATCGGCTGCCATGTCGCTCGTGAGCGGAACCTGGCGTTACCTTTACGACTCCGAGAACCTGCCCGAAGGCACCATGACCTTCACCGCCGTTGCTCGCGATGCCGCCGGCAACGCGAGCGGGCCCATGTCTGCCACCGATTACGTGGTGTGTGTGCTGTGACGCTGCGCCCTGAACCCCCCCTGTTTCATCAACTACCGAGGAGCATCCATGAATCGCCCTGTCACCACCGCCCTGACCGCCAGCCTGCTGGCGATCGTCGCCGTCACGACCCTCGCCGCGTGTAGCGCGCCGGCCACGCCCGACACGGCAGCCGACCCCACGTCGTCGTCGGCGGAGGGCTCGGCCGACGCGCCCTGCGTCGTCGGCGTGTGGCAGCTCGATGTCGCCGACTACGCCGCACAAATGGGGGCATATTTGGTGAACGTCGGGGTGCCGATGACCGACTTTGCGTCGACGGGCGATGGCACCGTCGAGTTCACGGCCGACGGCCTCGCGTCGACCGACATCAACCTCACGAACACGGGCACGATTGTGGCCGGCGAGACGAGCGTTCCGCTGACGGTTCGTTCGGTCTACACCGGAACCGGCAACTGGAGCGACCCGGGCGACGGCGTGACGATCGACATCGAGAACTGGGTCACTGAGGTCGACCCGACGGTCGTGCTCGAACCGGGCGCCCCCGAGTTTCCGGCGATTGACTTCACCGGCATCCCTTCGGTGTCGGTCACGTGCACCGACTCCACGCTCACGCTGCGGGGTCAGGATGCCCCGGTGACGGCGACCTTCACGCGCTAGGCCAC
>NZ_JANRKZ010000063.1:0-15715 GCF_033763155.1 Microcella sp. | reverse complement strand
ACCGACACGTCACCCGTCACCGAGTTGGCGCGCACCTCGGTGAACGAGCCGGCGAGCTGCCCATACCGCCCGGTGTACTGCCCCTTCACTCCGCTGATCTGAGCGTCGTCGAGTTGCAGCTTTCCGGTGGCCGTGCTGATCGAATACTGCGCGGGCACGCCCGCGTCGAGCCGCACCGTGAGGTCGCCCGCGACGGTGTTGTTCTTGATGCGATCGGGCGTGCCGCGCAGGTCGGCGACCACATCGGCCGAGACGCCATCGCACGAGAAGCGGCTAATCGTTCCCGACACCGTGACGTCTCCGCTCACCGTCTGCACGTCGAGATCACCCTCGTGCGCCCGCACCGAAACCTCGGCGCTGACCGCGTGCACGGTGACGTTGCCCACAATGCCGTCGAGCAGAATGTCGCCGTTGACGGTGTTGACCGTCACGTCGCTGTGCAGGCCGCTGACCAAACCTTCGGCCGTCACAACACTGAGGTTGAGCAGCGCCGAGCGCGGCACGAGAACGCTGACTCCGGCGCGGGCCTTGCCGCTGAACAGTCGGAAGTTGTCGAAGAACGTCTCCCACTTCAACTGCGGGTGGTCGACGACGAGCGTGTCGCCGTCGAGCGCAACCTTGAGGTCGCGGCCGGCCACCGAGTGCACCTCGACGCGTGCGCCGGGTTCGTCGTGCGCCACGATGTCTACCTGCCCGCCGATCAGCCCGACCTTGACCGAGCGAACGAGCTCGAGGTCGATCACGGTGGGTTCGGTCACGATCCACGTTTCTTGTGCCATGTCGTGCTCCTTGCTCGGGCCCCGGTGGGGCATCCTGTCTCGAAAGCTTGAGACGCGATATATCGCGTTCGATGAAAGTCACGATATATCGCGAGTGCACGCAACGCAAGCCCGAAAACTCAAACCGGCTTGACCTTGACGCTGCGTCAACCTCTACCGTGAAACGCATGCAGTGGTCCATTCAGCAGATCGCCCGGTTGTCGGGCACCACGAGCCGCACCTTGCGGCACTACGACGACCTCGGGTTGCTGCCCCCGACGAGCATCGGAGCCAACGGCTACCGCTACTACGACGTGGCAGCCCTCACGCGACTGCAGCGCATCTTGTTGTTGCGCGAGCTGGGTGTGGGGTTGCCCGCGATCGCCGAGGTGCTCGCGGGGCAGACCGACGACACGGCGGCGCTCGAGTCGCACCTGGGTTGGCTCGAGCACGAGCGCGATCGGGTTGATCGCCAGATCGCGAGTGTGACCACGACGATTCTCAAACTGAAAGAAGGTGAACAACTGATGGCAGAAGAAATGCTTGATGGCTTCGACCACACCGTCTACCAAGACGAAGTCGAAGAGCGCTGGGGAGCTGACGCGTACGCGAAGGGCGACCGCTGGTGGCGCGAACTCGGGGCCGACGGCCAGGCCGCGTTTAAGGCGGAGGCCGCTGCGATCGAGGCGGGGCTTCGGGATGCTCGCGCATCCGGCACGCCCGTCTCAGACCCGGCGGTGCAGGGTCTCATTGCCCGGCACTATGCCTGGGTGCGTCAGGGCTGGGGCGGCACGGCGCCGAGCGCGGACGCGTACCGCGGTCTTGCCGACATGTACGTTGCCGACCCGCGCTTCGCGCAGGCCTACGGTGGCGTCGACGGCGCCGAGTATGTGCGCGACGCGATCGGGGTTTATGCCGACGCCGAGCTCGCCTAAGCCGGTGCCGTGCCGGGCTCGTCCGGCGCCGCACTGGGTTCCGGGTCCGTGAGTCCTGACGGTTCCGGAACCCGCAGGCGCGGCAACGTGAACCCGACCATGGGCCCGATGAGCAGCGCGAACGCGACGGTGCCGAAGCCCACGGTGCCGCCGAGCACCCAGCCGATGGTGAGCACGGTGACTTCGACGACCGTGCGCACCTTCCAGATCTTCCAGCCGAAGCGCGCGTGGGCGCCCGTCATGAGCCCATCGCGCGGGCCCGGCCCGAAGCGCGCGCCGATGTAGAGGCCCGTCGCCACGGCGAGCAGGGCGAGACCCGCGGCGAACATGAGCCACTGGGCCCAGAGCTGGTCAGGCGTTGTCACCACAAGCATCGTGAGGTCGATCACGGGCCCGATGAGCAACACGTTGAGCACGGTGCCGATGCCCGGCTTCTGCCGAATCGGAATCCACAGCAGTAGCACGCCGGCGCCGATGAGCACGACGATGACGCCGATCGAGAGACCTGTCTGCACTTCGAGTCCCTGGGCGAAGACCGTCCAGGGGTCGAGCCCGACGTCGGCCTGAATGAGCAGAGCGACCGCATTGCCATAGAAGAACAGGCCGAGCAACAGCTGGCCCCAGCGGCGAACCAGAATGCGGCGGGGTGTCATGATGGGACTATCCTCGCATCCTGACCGATCGGTCTAATTCCGGGTGCGCCATCACCCCTTGCTGTGTAAACACTCAGCGAATGCTGGGATGCTGACCCGCGCATCGTCGCGCATCGACCCTGCCATCACTGCCACTTCGGGCATCACCGCCCGCCGTTCGACCGGAGTTCAACGTGCACCTTCTCTCGGTGTTCAGCCTGCGCAACCGTGCGCTCATCGCATTGGTCACGATCGTCGTGGGCCTCTTTGGTGGAATCGCGCTGACGACGCTCAAGCAAGAGCTGATTCCGTCGATCACGGCCTCGCGCATCGTGATCGTGACGCAGTACCCCGGTGCCGCCCCCGAGATCGTCGAGCAAGACGTGTCGACGCCCATCGAGACGGCCATTCAGGGTGTGAGCGGGCTCGATACCTCGAGCGCAACCTCGAGCACGGGCTTCTCGGTCGTCTCGGCGAGCTTCGACTTCGGCACCGACATCGTGCGGGCCGAGCAGCGGGTGCAGCTTGCCGTCAACCGCGCCCAGCTTCCTGACGACGTCGAGCCACAGGTGGTCGTCGGCTCGATCGATGACCTTCCGGTGCTGCAGATCGCCGTGACGAGTGACCTGACGGCCGCCGAACTCGACACGGCGCTGCAGAACCAGGCCGTGCCCGATCTCAACGACCTCATCGGCGTGCGCGAAGTCTCGGTGCAGGGCGCGGTCGGCCAACGCGTGACGATCACGCCGGATGCTGACGAACTGTTCCGCCTCGGCCTCACCAACGCCGACATCACCGATGCGCTCGACGCCTATGGTGTGCTCTTGCCCGCCGGCTCGATCACCGAAGACGGGCGCACACTTGTTGTGCTCTCGGGTGTGCGCATCCAGTCGATTGACGAACTCGCGGCTCTGCCGTTGATCGGGGCCGAAAGCGCTGACCTCACGACGCTCGGCGACGTCGCCGAGGTGGCGGTGGTCGACGACCCGATCACGAGCTACAGCCGCGTCAACGGTGAATCTGCCCTGACGCTCGGTGTCACCAAGACCCCCGCGGGCAACACCGTCGAGGTGTCACGCGCGGTTCAAGACGCGCTTCCGGCGATCGCCGCCGCGATCGGCTCGAACACCGAGTTCACGATCGTCTTCGACCAGGCGCCCTTCATCGAGAAGTCGATCGAATCGCTCGCCGTTGAGGGCGTGCTCGGTCTCGCCTTCGCCGTCATCGTTATCCTCGTCTTCTTGCTGTCGATTCGCTCGACGCTCGTGACGGCCATCTCGATTCCGACCTCGGTGCTGCTCACCTTCATCGGTATGCAGGTCTCGGGCTACTCGCTCAACATCATCACGCTTGGCGCTCTCACGATCTCGATCGGCCGCGTGGTCGACGACTCGATCGTCGTCGTCGAGAACATCAAGCGCCACTTGGGGCTCGGTGAAGACAAGAAGACCGCGATTCTCACGGGTGTGAAAGAAGTGGCGACGGCCATCACGGCCTCGACCGTCACGACCATCGCGGTGTTCTTGCCGCTCGCTCTCGTCGGCGGCGTCACGGGCGAACTCTTCCGGCCCTTCGCGCTCACGACGACGATCGCGCTCGCCGCATCGCTCTTCGTCTCGCTCACGATCGTGCCGGTGCTTGCCTACTGGTTCT
The DNA here is from genome assembly GCF_033763155.1 of Microcella sp. Taxonomy (GTDB): domain Bacteria; phylum Actinomycetota; class Actinomycetes; order Actinomycetales; family Microbacteriaceae; genus Microcella. The sequence goes on along the minus strand of NZ_JANRKZ010000063.1, from coordinate 11,737 downwards.
TGCGCGCGCCCAAGTCAGTCAGCGCGGCCGCCGAAGACTCGACCACCACCGGCCCCATCTCGCTCGATGAAGAGTCGGCCCGCCCGACGCTGCTGCAGCGCAGCTACCTGCCGATCATTCACTGGACCCTGAAGTTTCCGGCCATCACCCTCATCTTGGCCGTGCTTGTGCTCGTCGGAACCGGATTCCTCGCGCGAGGCCTGCCGACCACGTTCATCGGCAACTCGGGCCAGAACACCCTCACGGTCACGCAGTCGCTCGAGAACGGCGCGAGCCTCGAGGCCCTCGACGAGGCAGCGACCGAGGTCGAAAACGTGCTGCTCGACATCGACGGCATCGAGACCGTGCAGGCCTCGATCGGCTCGGGCCAGGGTTCGCTGCGCGCCATCTTTGGCGGCGGCAGCGATGTGACGTTCTCGATCACGACCGATTCGTCGTTCGACCAGACCGAGCTTCAAGACACGGTTCGGGATGCCCTCGCCGAGATCACCGACGCCGGCGAGATCAGCCTGCAGGCGGCCGGTGGCGGCGGCGGCTTCGGCGCGGCCGGCATCGAGGTCAACATCACGGCGGCCAACAGCGCCGACCTCGAGGCTGCGACCGAAGACGTGCTCGCTGCCGTTCGTGAGTTGGACGTCACGGCTGAAGCCACGAGCAACCTCTCAGAAACCCAGCCCTACCTCGCCATTCAGGTTGACCGCGTACGCGCGGCCGAGTTGGGCCTGAGCGAGGTGGCGGTGGGCGGCATCGTCACGGCGGCCATGTTCCCGGCTTCGGTCGGGTCAGTCGTCATCGACGAGACCAACCTGTCGATTTACATTCCCAACGCGAGCGCGCCGACCACGGTGCAAGAGTTGCGTGACTTCAGCATCCCGACCGCTATGGGCCCGAAGCCGCTGTCAGAGTTGGCGACGGTCGACCAGCAAGACGGCCCCGCGAGCATCACGACCATTCGTGGAACGCGCAGTGCGACCGTGACGGTCACGCCCTCGACCGACAACACGGGCCAGGCCTCGGCGGTCGTGAGCGCGGCGATCACCGAACTCGAGCTGCCCGACAGCGCGTCGGCGAGCCTGGGCGGTGTGACGTCGCAACAGGGCGAAGCGTTCAGCCAGCTGTTCCTCGCACTGCTCGCGGCCATCCTCATCGTCTACGTCGTTATGGTGGCCACGTTCAAGAGCCTGCGGCAGCCGCTGCTCTTGCTGGTCTCGGTACCGTTCGCGGCCACGGGTGCCATCGCGCTGCAGTTGATTTCGGGCATTCCGCTTGGGGTGCCGTCGCTCATCGGCGTGCTCATGCTCGTCGGCATCGTGGTGACCAACGCAATCGTTCTTATCGACCTCGTCAACCAATACCGCGAACGCGGCATGCGGGCGCGCGAGGCGATCATCGAGGGCTCGTCGCGTCGTCTTCGTCCGATTCTCATGACGGCGGCCGCAACGATCTTCGCGCTGCTGCCGCTGGGCCTCGGCCTCACGGGCAGTGGCGGGTTCATCTCGCAGCCGCTCGCGATCATCGTCATCGGTGGTCTCATCTCGTCGACGCTGCTCACGCTCGTCGTTCTGCCGGCCCTCTACTACGTCGTCGAAGGCGCGAAAGAGCGCCGCGAAGACAAGCGGGCGCGCAAGGCTGCGGCCGCGGTGAGCGCGACGGGCGACTAACTCTTCGGCGGATGTTCCGCCAACGGTCGGGGTGTTGCTAGCGTGATCGCACACCCCGACCGAAAGAGATTCGTCATGACTTCTCCCGCGCCTTCTGGCGACGCATCCACGACCGTTTCGCCGGGGGTTTTCGCGACCTCCACCGTGCAGCTCGCCCCGTATCGCATTCAGTGGCTCGCACGCCTGATGTATGGCAACGCGTTCGAGATCGTCGTCATCGCGATCATCATTGCGAACGCCGCTGCTCTCGCGATCCTGACCTACGACGACGTCGCGCCTGGGGTCGTCGCGGTCGCCGAGGTCATCGACCGCGCGGCCCTCATCTTCTACACCGTTGAGGTCGTGCTGCGCATTGTCTCGTATGGCACGAAGCCGTGGATGTTCTTCCGCAACCCGTGGAACGTCTTTGACCTTCTCATCGTCGTGCTCATTCCGTTCCTCAACAACGGTTCGGTGATCTTCCGACTCGTGCGTCTGCTGCGCATTCTGCGCATCTTCCGCTTCTTGCCCGAAGCGCGCATTCTCATGCTCTCGATGATCAAGTCGGTGGCGCCGCTCGCGAGCCTCGGCGTGCTCATCGGCTTCCTCATATTCATCTACGCCATGGCCGGCGTCTACCTCTTCGGCGAAGCGTCGCCCGAGCGGTGGGGTGACATCGGCACGGCCATGGTGACGCTCACGGTCATGCTCACGCTCGAGAACTTCCCCGACTCGTTCCTCGGTGGGCTGGCAATCACGCCGTGGGCCTTGCTCTACTTCTTGAGCTACATGTTCTTCATCGTCTTCACGGTGCTCAACATCCTCATCGGTATCGTCATCACCGCCATGGACCAAGCGCGCGAAGAGGTCACGGCCGACCGCGCGGCCGAGGGCCTGCCGACGGCGACGGGCACGATCCACGTTCCGGCTTCGGCACGGGATGCTCACGCAGCGCACGGCGAGCTCGACGCTTTGGCCGCCGACCTCGACGGGGTCGCGCGCTCGGGCACGGCATCCGCCGACCACATCCGCCGCATCCGCGAAGAGATCGACCGCCTCAAGGCCGGGAGCAAGTAGTGCGAGGGCGCCGGGTCGCCGCGGCAGCACTGGCTACGGTTGGGCTGCTGCTGCTTCCCGGCGCCATCATGGCCAACTGGGCCACGACGCAACTGGTCGAGACCGAGCGGTTCGTCGCCACCCTGGCGCCGCTCGCCGATGATCCCGCAGTGCACGACCGCATCATCACCGAGGTCACGGCACTCGTCGACGAGCAGGTCGACATTGATGCCGTCACGAGCGAGTTGCTCAGCGGTCTCGGCGAGGCACTCGACCTCGGCCCGAAGGCGCAGGGCGCTCTTGACCTCGTGAGTGCTCCTATCGCCGCCGGGGTGCGGTCGCTCGTCGCCGACGTCGTGACCGAGGTCGTGACGTCGCCCGCGTTCAGCACGGCGTGGAAGCGCTCGATCGAGGTCGCGCACACGCAAGCGATTCGGCTGCTGTCGGGCGCCCCCGATTCACTGCTGACGCTCGACCGCGACGGAACCCTGAGCCTGCCGCTCGGACCCATCGTGGCCGAGGTGCGCGCCGCGCTCGTCGAGCAGGGTGTGCCGTTTGCCGCCGCGATTCCCGATACCGATCGCGCCATTGTTCTCGCCGAGCTTCCGAACCTGGCCCTCGCTCGCGTGGTCTTTCAGGTGGGCGTGACGGTGGGCCTCTGGTTGCCCTGGATCACCGCCGCCCTGCTGATCGGCGCGGTGCTCGTGGCTCCGCGACGGCCCGCGACGGCCCGCACGATTGCAATCGTCGCGCTGGGTGTGGCCGCTGTGCTCGCCCTCGGCTTTGTACTCGCGCGCGTCGCCATCGCGGCTTACGTCGGCCCCGAGTCGTCGGCACTCGCGCGCTCGGTGTTCGACGCCATGACCTCCTATGCCGTCAGCACGATTCTCGGGATGCTCGCGCTGAGCATCGTCATCGTGCTCGCTGCGTGGTGGCTCGGGTCGTCGGCGCTCGCCGAGAAGGGCCGTGCCGCGCTTGATGCTCGCGTCGCCCAGGCGCGCGAGGCGCTCGGCATCGGCCCGAGCGGGTTCGGCGCGGCGTTGCACCGCCGGCGCGGTGTCGCGCGCGGTGTCGCCGTGGTGCTCGCGGCGCTGCCCGCTGTGCTTCTGCCGCCGCTCTCGATCGTGAGCGTGCTCGTGTGCGCGCTGCTCGCGGCCGGGTTGCTCGTCGTGGTCGAGCTGCTCGCAGTCGCGCCGCCACCGCCGCCGCCGCCTCCTCCTCCGCCCGCGCCCGCGCCCGCGCCCGCGAAGCGTGCGTCACGGCCGCGGGCCACTGCGTCCGCGCGCTAGCCCAGGGTCTTTTCCATGCACACGCTGAACCCGTTGCCGGCGTAGGGTCCGAAGCGCTCAATGTGCACGTAGCCGCGCTGCTCATACAGAGCGATTGCGGCGAGGTGGCGCGGCCCGGTTTCGAGCTGCAGCGTGTGGGTGCTCGCCGCACGCGCGGCTGCCTCGAGAGCATCCATGACCGCCGTCGCCACGCCCTGGCCGCGCCCGGCCTCGCTCACAAACAGTCTCTTCAGCTCGCCCGTGCCGTCGCCCCGATTCACGAGTGCTGCCATGCCGAGCGCGAGCCCTTCGGCGTCGCGCGCGACGAACACGGTGACCCCGTCGGCGACGAGCTCGGCGAGAGCGAGTGAGCTGCATGCGCCGGTCGCATACAGGCTCTCGGCGTAGGCATCACTCGCCCGCACGAGGGACTCGACCTCGGGCTGGCGAGGGTCGGCAACGGTCACGATGGTCACAATGCGCCCAGAATAGGCCAGCCGAGAGCCTCGTCGGGTACGCTGAAGGGTCGGCTGGAGGCGGGCGGGGTTTCTCGTCAGTGCATTGTGTGCGCCTCAGGGCCGGTACTCCCCGTCGTTCGACGGTCGGAGATCACCTCGAGATGTGACGGCCCCCAGCCATCGACTGTCTGGGATCGTGGCGCGTGTGCGCCAACGAAGCTTCTTGCGTTACCCCAGAAAGAACCATGCCTCAGAACAACAAGGGCGGCGCTTCGCGCGCGCCTCAGTCATCCCGTTCGTCTGCGCCTCGCGGTGCAGCACCCCGTGGCGCGGCCTCGCGCGGCGCCGGCGCGAAGTCGCCCGCGCCCGGATCGCGCAGCCCTAAGCACCGCGGCTACCGCCCCGACGAAGCCGCCGCGCCCGAGAAGAAGGCCCGCTGGAGCCGCGACGAACGCGTCGACCGCGGCCACGCTCCCGAGCGCGCCCGCCCCGAGCGCGACGACCGCGCTGCGCGCCCGTCGCGCGACGACCGTCCGCAGCGTTCGTTTGATCGGGATGCTCGTCCCGCTCGCTCGAGCGACCGCGACGATCGCGCGCCCCGCTACGACGACCGCGTTGCTCGCCCGGCTCGTGCCGGCGATCGCGACGCGCGCCCGGCGCGCTCTGGCGATCGCGACGACCGCCCGGCTCGCGACGATCGCGGCGCCGGCAATCGCTCCAGCAACGACCGCGGCTACCGCCCGGCGTCGACCAACGGCCGCCCCGCGCGTCCGAGCCGTGACGGCGACACCCGCGACGGAGCCGCCCGCACCGGAACTGGCCGTGCAACGCACCGCCCCGACTGGCGCCCGCAGACGGGCGCCGCGAACACGGGTCGCCCCGCTCGCTCGTTCGACCGCGACGCGCGCCCCGCGCGCGACGACCGTGCACCCCGTTCGTTCGACCGGGATGCGCGTCCTGCGCGTTCGTTCGATCGTGACGACCGCGCCCCCCGCTTCTACGAGCGCGACGCTCGTCCCGCGCGCAGCTTTGACCGCGACGAGCGCCCGATCGAGCGCCGCGAGTCTAGCTTCTACCCGAGCCGCGACACCAAGGCCGCCAAGGTCGACGACGTCGTGCTCGATCGCTTGACGGCCGACGCCGTGCTCGCGACCGATGTCGAGGGCGTCACGTTCGCTGACCTCGGCCTGGGCGCGAACATCGTGCGCGAGCTCGAAGAGCAGGGCGCGCGCTCGCCGTTCCCGATTCAGGCGGCGACGATTCCCGATGTGCTCGCGGGCAAAGACGTGCTCGGCCGTGGTCGCACGGGCTCGGGCAAGACGATCGCGTTCGGGGCTCCGTTGGTCGAGCGACTGATGGAGAACGGTGGCGGCAAGAAGCGCCAGATGGGCCGCGCGCCCCGCGCGCTCATCCTGGCTCCGACGCGTGAGCTTGCCCTGCAGATCGACCGCACCGTGCAGCCCATTGCTCGCAGTGTCGGACTTTTCACGACGCAGATCTACGGCGGCGTGCCCCAGGGTCGCCAGGTCGGTGCATTGCAGCGCGGTGTCGACATCATCATTGGCACGCCGGGCCGCATCGAAGACCTCATTGAGCAGGGTCGCCTCGATCTCAGCCAGATCGAGATCGTGGTGCTCGACGAGGCTGACCACATGTGCGAGCTCGGATTCCTCGAGCCCGTTCAGCGCATCATCCGTCGCACGCGTCCGAATGGGCAGCGCTTGCTGTTCTCGGCCACGCTCGACTCGGGTGTCGCAAGCCTCGTCACCGAGTTCCTCGACAAGCCCGCCGTCTACGAAGTAGCCGGAGAAGACCAAGAGTCGTCGACGATCGACCACAAGGTGCTGCTCGTCGACCAGCGCGAGAAGCGCGGCATCATCGAGCAGCTCGCCGCCGGCGACGGCAAGACGCTCATCTTCGCCCGCACGCGTGCGTTTGCCGAAGAGCTCGCCGACCAGCTCGACGACGCCGGCATCCCGGCCGTCAGCCTGCACGGCGACCTCAACCAGGCACGTCGCACGCGCAACCTCGAGAAGCTCACGAGTGGTCGGGTCAATGTGTTGGTGGCGACGGATGTCGCGGCGCGGGGCATCCACGTCGATGACATCTCGCTCGTGATCCAGGCTGACGCCCCCGACGAGTACAAGACCTACTTGCACCGCTCGGGCCGCACTGGCCGCGCGGGCAAGGTCGGAACAGTCGTCACGCTCATCACCCGCCAGCGCGCGCGTCGCTTCGACGAGCTGTTGCAGCGCGCCGAGATTGAGGCCGAGACCACCGAGGTGCGCGTCGGCGACGCGTTCCTCGACCGCCTCGCCGCGCTCTAGCGCAACTGCAGGTACGCCAGCCGGGCGTGCTGCTCCCAGGCCGTGAGGGTCGTGAGGGCGGCACGCTCGGCTGCTGCCGTTTCGGCGGGGTCAGTCGCCGACCCAAAAGGAAACGCGAACCCGCGCTGGCCATCCATGAGCAGCATGACCATCTGCCAGTCGTCGGCCGCATCGGCGTCGTCGCGCGGCAGCCCGCGCTCGATGGTCTCGCGATGCCACGACCCGTTGGCGCGCCGCGTCGCTCGCGTCACGGGGTCACCGGGCTGCTCGAGCAGTGTCGGGGTGATCGTCGACGAGGCGTCCCAGCCGAGAGCGCGATGGCGCTGCAGTTCGAGCGCGAGTCCGTGGGGCGTGAACGGCGCCGGAAACAGCGTGTTGGTCGCAATGTGCATCGCGCGCTGCGACAGGTGCTCGGTCTCGGTGTCGCCTCGGTCGAGGGCGGCACGCTCGGCACTCACCAGACCGGAGAGCACGACGGATGCGATGCCCGCCGCCGGCCCCGGTGTCAGCCGCGCGACATAGAGCGCGAGCACCCGCAAAAACGTGGCATGGTCGTCGCGCGACGCGAACGGCGGCACGGGTAATCCCGCGATCGGAACACTGTCTAGGGGAGCAGCCACGACCATGCGCCCACCCTAGTCACTGGGTCGCGCCGCCCGCCCGCCGCGCCCGGCCGCCTGCCCGCCAGCCCGCCGCGCCCGCCCCACCCCTGCCTGACTTCCGCGCCCGCCCCACCCCTGCCTGCCTTCCGCGCCCGGGTGACACCTTCCTCTGGCACGCTCCCGAATCGCAGGACGTTCGGGAGCCAAAGTCGGCAATTGTTCCTGCGATTCGGGAGCGCGCGGAGGGAAAGGTGGTGGGTCGGTCGTGCGGAGCGGAGCGGGTCGGGCGTATGGCCCGCGGTGCGGGCCGGGCGGGTGTGTGGTGCGGTGCGGGCCGGGCGGGTGCGCGGAATGGGTCGCGCAGGTGGGTAGGTCGTGCGGTGTCGTGCGGCGCGGGCGTGCGGCAGCCGGGCGTCCGGCCGCCCTAGGCAGCAGCGAGCATGGCGCTCGCGGCGAGGGCGAGCGCGAGGCCGACCCATTGGAGGGTAGCGATCCGTTCGCGCAGCACGAGGGCCGCGAGCAAGATGGTTCCCGCCGGGTAGAGGGCCGTGAGCACCGAGACGATCGTGAGGTCGCCGACGCGCAATCCGATGAGCACGATGACGTTGGCGATCGCGTCGAGCACTCCGCAGCCGATGCCGAGCAGCAGTCCGCCGCGCCAGCCGCCGCGCAGAGCAGCGGCGCTCGCGCGCAGCAGGCCGTCGCGCCCCGGTGCGCCCGGGGCCGGGTCGCCCGCCAACGCGTGGGGGGCGCCGTGGGTTCCGTCGAGCACCGCGAGCGGAGCATCCGTCGACCGCACGTGACGCCGCGCCGCAACAACCGCCATGACGACGATGAGCGTGATCATGATGGACGCGTTGACGAGACGGTTCGTGACGAGAGGCACGAGGCCGCTGTCGTCGGGCGTCTGGTCGATCAGGATGTAGAACGCGCCGATGAGCATGCCCGAGATGGTCGCCATGGTGAGCCCCGCGAGAGTCGGCCGCACCGCCTCTTTCGACGGCACAAAGCCCACGAGCACGACCGCCACGAGGGCGAGCGCGAAGGCGGGGTAGGCGATCGCTCCCAACTGCGAACCGGTAACGAGGCCCCACGTGAGGGGAACGATCGCCGAGGTCACGGCCGTGAGCGGCGACAAGATGCTCATCGGCCCGATCGCGAGGCACGCGTAGAGCAGCGCGATGGCCGCGGCACCCGTGACGCCCGACAGCGCGCCCCAGATGATCGCCTCGCGTGACCACTCGCCCGCGATCACGAACGTGCCGAGATAGAGCAACACGACACCCGAGATCGCTCCGAGCGCGGTCACACGCAACGCCGAAATGCGTCGCGACGCCAGGCCACCGAGAAAGTCGGCGAAGCCATAGAAGAGGGCGCCAGCCAGCCCGAGAACAACAGTGAGCACGGGGCACACCTCCTGCCCTCGATTCTGTCAGGCCTCACGACCAGGCGGCCTCGCTAGGGTGACGACGTGACTTTTCGCGATGATGCCGACATTTCTTCGTCCACCGTGCGCCGTTCGGGTTCGCGGCGGGGCCTCGCCATTGGCGGCGGTGGGGGCATCGTCGCCGTCATCGCGGTGTTCCTCATCGCGCAGTTCACGGGCGTCGACCTCAGCCCGCTGCTCGGCGGCGGAACCACTGGGGGTCCCGCTCCCGAGGCCTCCGAGCTGAGCGAGTGCGACACCGGTGCCGACGCGAACGCGAGCGTCGATTGCCGCATCGCGGGTGCCGCCGTCTCCCTCGACGACTTCTGGCTCGCCGCCGCCCCGCAGATCGGCGTCGACTATCGCACCCCCGGCGCGAGGCTCTTCGAGCAGTCGATCGACACCGGATGCGGTGGCGCGACGAGCGCGGTCGGCCCGTTCTACTGCCCTGCCGACGAAACCATCTACCTCGACACGGGCTTCTACGACGAACTCCGCACGCAGTTTGGGGCCGAAGGCGGCCCTCTCGCCGAGATGTATGTCGTCGCGCACGAATGGGGTCACCACATCCAAAACCTCGCGGGAGTGCTGAGCTCGGCGAACCTGGGCGACACCGGCCCCGCATCCGACGCCGTGCGCATCGAACTGCAGGCCGACTGCTTCGGCGGGGCGTGGGCGGGCGCCGCATCGGAGGGGGCGGATGCTCTGCTCGAGCCCATCACGCGTGAGCAGGTCGCCCAAGCCCTCGACGCTGCCTCGGTCATTGGAGATGACCGCATTCAAGAGCAGACCACCGGCCAGGTCTCGCCCGAGAGTTGGACGCATGGCTCGAGCGAGCAACGTCAGCGCTGGTTTGCCATTGGCTTCGAGCAGGGCGTCACCGCGTGCGACACCTTCTCGGTGTCGGGCGCCGAGCTTTAGCCGTCGAGCTCGAGCAATCGAGCCCGGGCGGGAATCATCGGCCCGCCTGATCCGTTGTCGTTACGGGCGGGCCGCCAGGGCTTTGTCATATTCGGGTAACGCTCGCCGTGCGCCCGTACGCTAGCACCACACGACTTTTGCAAGGAGACCTTCATGGCCCGCATCTACTCCGACATCACCCAGGTGTTTGGCAACACCCCGCTCGTGACGCTCAACAACGTCACCGAGGGGGCCGGGGCCACGGTGCTCGCCAAGCTCGAGTTCTACAACCCCTCGGCGAGCGTGAAAGACCGCCTCGGTGTCGCGATCATCGAGGCGGCCGAGAAGAGCGGCGAGCTCAAGCCCGGCGGCACGATCGTTGAGGCCACGAGCGGCAACACCGGCATCGCGCTCGCGATGATCGGTGCGGCTCGCGGCTACAAGACCGTGCTGGTCATGCCCGAGTCGATGAGCAACGAGCGCAAGATGCTGCTCAAGGCCTACGGCGCAGAACTGATTCTCACGCCGGCGGGTGAGGGCATGAAGGGCGCCGTCGCGGTGTCGCAGCAGATTGTTGCCGACCGCCCGGGCACGATTCTCGCCCGTCAGTTCGAGAACGAGGCGAACGCCGAAATTCACCGCCGCACCACGGGCCCCGAGGTGTGGAACGACACCGACGGCGCCGTCGACATTTTTGTGTCGGGCGTCGGAACCGGTGGCACCATCACGGGCACCGGCCAGTACCTCAAGCAGCAGAAGCCCGGCCTGACGGTCGTCGCGGTCGAGCCTGCCGAGAGCCCGATTCTCAATGGCGGAGCCCCCGGCCCGCACAAGATCGCTGGCATTGGCCCCAACTTCATTGCCCCGGTGCTCGACCAAGAGATCTATGACGAGGTCATCGACGTCAACATCGACCAGGCTGTGAGCATGGCGCGTCGACTCTCGAGCGAAGAGGGAATCCTCGCCGGCATTTCGTCGGGAGCCACGGTGCACGCGGCCGTTGAGCTCGCGAAGCGCCCCGAGAACGCGGGCAAGCTCATTGTCGTCATCGTGGCGAGCTACGGCGAGCGCTACCTCTCGAGCGTGCTCTACGACGACTTGCGCGCCTAGATGGGCATGCGGGAGGACATCCGCACCGCCCGATTGCGCGACCCGGCCGCGCGCTCGGGCCTCGAAGTCTTTCTGACCTCGGCGGGGGTGCACGCCATCTGGTGGCACCGCATTGCCCACTGGCTCTGGACGCACGGCTTCAAGCTGCTCGGCCGCATGGTGGCGCAAGGCGCCCGCTGGTGGACAGGCATTGAGATTCACCCCGGTGCCACGATCGGCCGGCGGTTCTTCATCGACCACGGCATGGGCGTCGTCATCGGCGAGACGGCCGAGATCGGCGACGACGTCATGCTGTATCACGGCGTCACGCTCGGCGGTCGCACCCTCGAGCGCGGCAAGCGCCACCCTACGGTCGGCAACGGCGTGCTCATCGGAGCCAACGCCACGGTGCTCGGCCCCGTCACGATCGGCGATCGCTCGCAGATTGGCGCGCTCGCTTTGGTGACGAAGGATGTTCCGCCCGACTCGGTCGCGACCGGAATTCCCGCGGTCTCCCGCCCCCTCGATCGCGGCGCGGGCCGCACGGGGGCTGACGGTTTCGTCGTCGACCCGGCCATTCATATCTGATGAGCGCGGTCGGGCGTCTCACCTCGCTTCTTCCGAGGCGCTCCGACTACGCGATGATGCGGCGCACGTGGAAGGGCGACCTTATCGCGGGCCTCACGGTCGGCATCGTCGCACTGCCGCTCGCGCTGGCGTTCGGCGTCAGCTCGGGCGCGGGTGCTGACGCGGGGCTCATCACGGCGATTGTCGCCGGGCTCGTCGCGGCCGTGTTTGGTGGCTCGAACATCCAGGTGTCTGGCCCGACCGGGGCGATGGTTGTCGTGCTCGGGCCCATCGTCGCGGCGCAGGGCGCGGGGGTCGTCGCGCTCGTGACGATCATGGCCGGAGTCATGGTGCTCATCGCCGCGGTGCTGCGGCTCGGGCAGGCGGTCGCGGTGATTCCGTGG
>NZ_JANRKZ010000062.1:0-3941 GCF_033763155.1 Microcella sp. | reverse complement strand
GCTCTTCTCGCTCGCGCTGCTGATCAGTCTGGCGATGGATCTGCCGCCGGTCGGCAGCCCTCGCTGGCTCGAGCTCAGCGCAACCCTGCTCGGCGTGGGTGCCGTGGCGAGTCGCACGGCGCGCCACGCCCTGCGCGGGCTGTTCAGTGGCATCGCCGGGGTGAGCGTTCCGCTCGCGCTGGTGCTCGCGGCCCTCGCACTTGACCCCGCACCCCTCGGCGGCGACGCAACATTTCTCGTGATCGTGCCGCTCGCTGCAGGAGTCGGCACGCTCACGCTCACAGCGCTCACGACCGCGAAGCGCACGGTGCGTCGACGGTCGGTGCTCGCCGGCGCAATGAGCGTCGTCGTCGTGAGCACCGTTCCCGCAGCGTCGCTCGCCGCACTCGGGGCATTGATCGCGCTCATCAACGCCGAACAGCTCGCCGGGGGCGCCATCACGACAGCCACGGGCGTCGCCGCGGTGGTCGGCCTGCTGGTCGTGAGCGGTGTGCTCGTGTGTCAGGCGATCCTCATCGACGCTCGGGCTGGGCGACGCACCACGGCGAGCGCCGCGAGCCGTGCGGCGTCACTGTGGATGCTGGGCCTCGCGGGCATCGGAGCACTCGGGCTGGGTGAGGTCAATGGTGTGGCGCGCGCGAGTGTGGCGATTGTGCTCGTGGGCGCGGCATCCGTCGTCATCACCGCAACCCCCGTCGGTCGTCGCGCTTCGGCGAGCGACCGGCTACCGATTGTGCTCGCCGCCCATGTCGCGCTCGCGATGGCCGTGTCGCTGTCGTGGAGCTCGTGGAGCTCGACCACGCTCGCCGTCACGCTCGGGTCCGCCGTGCTCGTCGCGTTGGCGGCACTCGCGATGGCCGTGCCGCGCGCGCTGCGGCCGGCTCACCTCGCCGTCGGCTCGGCCTATGCCCTCGTGCTGCTGGCACAGGCCCTGTCGCTTACCGGTATTGAGTTCGCGGGGCTCGTGAGCGTCACCGCGACCGTCGGCTTGCTGGTCGCCCTGAGCGCGACCGTGGTCGGTCGGGTGAGCACCGACTACTGGATGACCCTCTTGGTCGTCGCGGTTGTGCCGGCGCTGATGGCCGTGGCCCTGGTGATCAGTGAACGCACGGCATGGGTGGTGCTGTCGACGTCGACGATGATCGCGCTCGCCCTCAGCCTGGTGCTCACGCATCGCCACGCATTGAGCACGAGAGTGCGCTCCCTCGCCGCGGCGGCCTTGGTGCCGTCGATCGCGGTCGTGATCGTCAACCTCGGGGCGGTGTTGCTCGAATCGAGCGGCTCGCCCGTCGTGCTCCCGCTCATCGCGGTCGTTGTCGCCGTCACGCTGCCCCTGCTCGCGCAGCTCGAAGCGGCGTTGCCGGTGCGCGGCCTGACGCCGGCTGCCTCCAGGAGCGTCGTAAGTGCGCTCGAGTCGACAACCTGGGTGACCGCCGCCATCGCTGTCATGCTCTCGGTCGCGCGGGAGGCGGCTGGCCCTGTCACCCTGACGGTCGTACTCGTCGTTCTCGCTCTCGGCGCTGCGGCCGCTGCTGCGGTTCGACGCATCACGAGGTATTGGTGGCTCGCGGGCATCATCGCCACGGCCGCCCTGTGGTGCTGGTGGTTCGTGCAGGGCGTCACGTCGCCTGAAGCCCACGTGCTTCCGCCCGCTGTGGCGGCGGCGGCTGTCGCCCTCGTGCTCACCGCGCGCGGGCGACCGCACGCCGGACTATGGGGTGCGGGGCTTCTCGGCGCGATCGTGCCCGTGCTTGCCCTCATTGCGATCGGTGCCGACACTTCGCCCGCGCGCACGAGTGCGCTGCTAATCGCGGCCGTGGCACTCACGGCGGCAGGGGCGGCCATGTCGACGGGGCGGTCAGGCCTGCGCGGGCGCCTGTCTGCGCTGCGCTCGGCCACGCTCGCCGCGGCCATCATCGCGAGCATGGCCGGCGCCATTCAGGGCACTCGATTCGGGCTCGGACTCGATCGCGTGGATGCGGGGCCCGCCGTCACCCTTGCCCCCGTCGCCCTGGCGCTCGCGCTGGCCCTGGCGGGTGCCGTGCCCGCGGCAGTCGCCGGCGTTCTGCTCGCTCGCGACGCGACCGTGGATCAGCGCCGGTGGGCGCTCGTGCCCGCCATCACCGCCGTGACCGTCGCAGGGTGCTCAGCGATTGACGCCGACACCCTGCCCGTTACGTGGATCAGTGCCATCGGGTTCGCTCTGCTTATCACGATGGTGGTCGCGGTATGGCGCGAGAAATCCGTGCCAACCGTGCTTCCGCGCGCGTGGGTGCTATTCGGGCTCGCGCTCGCGACGGCTATCGTCGCGTGGAGCCCGCGCGAGATTCTGCGCGTCGAGGCGTTTTCGGTGTCGCTCGGGGCCATGCTGCTGCTCGCCGGAGCGGTGGCGTTTGTGCGCGGCCCCGGCGGGGCATCCGCCCCCCTGCACCACTGGCCAATGGGTCGCTCGGGCTCATGGGCGTTGCTGAGCCCGGGCATTGTCGTGCTCGTGTTCGCGTCGATGCTCGCGACCGCGACTGACCCGCAGACCTGGCGCGCCGTGCTCGTCATGGCCTTCGCCCTGACAGCGATTCTCGTCGGCGTGCGGTGGCGACTCGCGGCGCCGTTTGTGCTGGGCATGATCGTTCTGCCCGTCGAAAACGTGTTGGCCTTCTCGGTGCAGATCGGGCGGGGAATCGAAGCCATGCCGTGGTGGATCACGCTCGCGGTCGTCGGCATCGTGCTCCTCGTGATTGCCGTCGGCTCCGAACGCCGAGCCGGTGACGGCGGCACGCCCACCGCGCGGTTGCGTGACCTGCGGTAATGACGCGCCGGGGCAAGCCGCCCAGCATCTCTATAGTCGTGTCATGACAATGGACATTCTGCGGCTCGCAGCATTTCCGGTAGACGGTCGAGGGGGTAATCCCGCCGGGGTTGTTCTTGATGCACGCGAGTTGACCGACGCTCGAATGCAAGAAATTGCTCGCGAAGTGGGGTATAGCGAAACGGTATTTGTCGTCGGGCAGTCGAATGACCGCCTGCACGTCAAATACTTCGCACCCGACCAAGAAATTGATTTCTGTGGGCACGCGACGATCGCCGCGAGTGTCGCCCTGGGCAGTCAGCTCGGTTCCGGCTCATTCGTGTTCGACACCAATGCCGGCCCGGTCGACGTGCACGTGACAACCACCGACGACGGAATCGTTGCCCAACTCACGTCGCCGGCTGGCCACCTCGAGCCGCGTGACGACGATCTCATCGACGAGCTCCTCACGATCTTTGGCTGGACCCACGCTGACCTCGACGCCGAGTTCACGCCACGCATCGCTTTCGCGGGAAACAAGCACCCCGTCATCGTGCTGAATTCTGTCGAGACACTGCAGGCGATGGATTATGACTTTGACGCGCTTGCCGCATTGTCGCGCGTGCAGCGCTGGCCCACCGTGCAATTAGTCGCGAGAGAAGCGGCGTCGACGTGGCAGAGTCGAAATCCATTTGCCTTTGGTGGAGTTTATGAAGATCCCGCTACCGGGTCAGCCGCTGCGGCTTTTGGCGTTTATCTTCGTGAAGTGCACAAAGCCGCCGTCGGCGACACGCTCGTTATTCGACAGGGAGTCGCCATGGGCCAACCGTGCCTTCTCACCGTGACAATCGGCGAGCACGGCTGCACCGTGTCAGGCGGCGCCATTCCGATCAACTCGAACGACTAGACCGCGTCGCACGCGAGCGACCCGTGCGCGCGGGTCGCGCCGCAGAAGCCGTCGCCGGTCGCCTCTCGCCAAGCGGCGCGGCGTGGGGCAGGATGGCGACATCACTGCTCGCATTCGCGAGTGCCCGAGCCGGAGGTTCACACCCCATGTCTGCTGGATCCGCCGTCGAAACCCGTTCGTCGTGGTTGCCACTGTTCGTCGTCATGCTCGCGCAAGTGCAGCTCGCCTTCAACGCCTGGAACGTGTCCA
>NZ_JANRKZ010000061.1:0-7090 GCF_033763155.1 Microcella sp. | reverse complement strand
GAAGCACACCCTTATGAGCACACCCATCGACCCGCCTCAGAGCCGCCGTGCCGCGCGGCAGGCTGAGGTGACGGCTCAGGATGCTCACCCCGAGGTCGCCGCCCCGCCACTGACGCGACGCGCGCGCGGCGGTGCCCCCGCTAACGTCGCCCCGTCGGCGCCCGGCGACGTCGAGTACCGCACGCAGATTCGGCCCCGCGTGCCGCACTACGACGCACCGCCTGTCGACCACCCCGTCGTCGGGCTCGATGGCGGGCCCATCGCGGGAGGCGGTTCAGGCACGGCAAGCGCGGGCTCAGCTGGCATGCCGCCGTATGTGGCTCCGCCTCTCGTGGAGCCGCTCATCGTTCCCCCGGCGGCGGCGCCGCCGGTCGCTCCTCCTGCGGGAGGGAGTGGTACGCAGGTTCGTCGACGCGACTTTCGACCGCCGGCCGAGCAGCCCGCGGTAGCCACAACGCCCGAGAGCGCGTGGGGCGGCGCGGCCGATGCCCCGCTCGACTATCACACGCAGCTGGCGTCGCACGTGCGGCCACCGGATGTGACGGCACCGCCGCTCGCGACACCACCGGCCCAGGCAACCGGCTCGATCCCGAACGAGAGCACGCTCTCGCGGCGCGAGTTGCGCGAACTGCGCGACCGCTCTCTCGCCCAACCTGACTCATCGGGTGTGGTCGCTGGGGTCGACGCACGCCCGGGCGGCCCTCGTCTCGGTGATGACGCGCAGGCTCCTGCGGCGTTCACCTCAGCACAATTTGCACAGCCCGGGGTCCTCCAACCCACCTACACGCAGCCTGCTCCCGCCGAGCCCGCTGCCGCAGAGCCCGCCCCGGCGCAGCCCGCTTTCGCGCCCTCCGCGTACTCGCCGGGCGCGTTCGATGAACCCCGGTTCGCCCCCCAGCCGATCGCCCAGCCGATCGCCGAGCCGTTGGTGGGCTCTCCGATCAATTCCAGCTCTGCGCAGCAGCCGGTCTCGTTGACGACACCTGACGGCCACGGTGTGACGGCGATTCCCACGGCGGCACCGGAATCCCTGAGTGGCTCAGTGGCACCGGCCGACGGGGCGACGTCGACCGCAACGGGCTCGCACTGGTCTGTGGGCATCCACGACGATGAAGACCCCTTCGTCAATACGTTTAGCCGCGAAGTGGGGTCGGCGGTCAGCCTGTCGAACACGAACGCGTTGGTCTTGCCGGAGATGCCGACCGGGGGAATTTCGGGCCCCGTTGCGGGCACCGGCGAGATCATCATCACGGGCATGATCGACGTTCCCCGGGTGGTGTCATCAACGGGAGCGGTGCCCGCCGTTCACGAAACGGCCGAAATCGATGACTTCTTCGACCCGGGTGATCTCACCACCGCGCCCCCCGACGCCGCTCCCGTCAGTGCACTCAAGGCCGTGAGCAGCCACACGTCAAGCCACAGCGTGATCGCCACGAACCGCCGCCCCGCGAGCAATACCATCACGACGGTCTTGGTGGCTTCGACCGTGGTCATGGCTGTCGTCGCGATCGGACTATTCGTGATCGCAGCGGCCAACGGGCTATTCTGAGTTTTTTGCTTCCCGCATCTCGTCGAAGGACATCGTGACTGCCACAGAACGCGCCATCGCTCTCACTCAGGTGGCTGCCCGCGCCGCCGACTCGAAGCAGGGCGATGATCTCGTGGCTCTTGACGTCTCGGGCCCGTTGCCGTTGACCGATGTCTTTTTGCTGGTGACGGGCCGCAACGAACGCAACGTACAAGCGATCGCGTCGGAGATTGAAGATCGCATGATCGAGGCGGGCGCCAAGCCGTTGCGTCGTGAAGGTCGGGCTGAGGGGCGCTGGATCTTGCTCGATTTCGGCGACATCGTCGTGCACGTCTTTCACGAAGAAGAGCGCCTGTTCTATTCGCTTGAGCGCCTCTGGAAAGACTGCCCCGCGATTCCCCTGTCGCTCGGCGAACATCCAGTCGACGCATAGCAACGGGGCGGCAGACTAGGGGGCATGAAATGCCCTACTGACGACACTCTTCTGGTCATGAGCGACCGCAACGGCATCGAGATCGACTACTGCCCGCAGTGTCGTGGTGTGTGGCTTGACCGGGGTGAACTCGACAAGATCATCGATCGAGCATCGACCGTTGCCTCGACGTCGAGCGCCGCGCCGCGCGTCGACCTCCCGCGCGACTCGGGGCCGGTCGGGCAGCCGGCCGGAGGCTTCCCCCCGGGGGGCTTCGCCCAACCCGGGCACCAGCAGGGCGGGTACCCGCACCGTTGGGGATCGAACTCGCCGGGCTCAGCACCGCGCTACGGCGGCGGGTATGGCTCGTCGAGCGGCTCGTATCGTCGCCCCAAGAACTGGCTGAGCGAGCTCTTCGACTAACCGCCGAGATGACTCGGCTCGAATTGGTCGGCGGCCTCCGCGTGTACTAGTCTTGTCGAGTTGTCACCGGCCTTCTGGGCCGAAGCCACGGGCCTGTGGCGCAGCTGGTAGCGCACCTGCATGGCATGCAGGGGGTCAGGGGTTCGAGTCCCCTCAGGTCCACGTACGAACGACATCCCGGTTTCGGCCGGGATTCGTCGTATCCGGCGCCTGCTGACCCGAGTGGCGGGGCGGCGCGCCGGGGGATGCCGCGGTGACCGCGCATCCGGTTCGAGAGGACCTCCGTGAGCCGCGATCAGGCCAATGCCGCCGAGCGTATGCACGCCATCACTGCCGAAACAACCGAGATCGTCGACATGGTTCTCGAGTATGCCCGGCGTCGCATTCTGAGCGATGACACTCCGCTCGACAAACCGTTCACACCCGCCGAGCTTCGACGCTTGGCCGGGCGCACCATCAGCGACGAGGGCATGGGTGCGCGTCGCGCCCTCGCCTTGTTCGAGAACGTGTTGGCGCCGTCGTGCATTACGACCGAGCATCCGCAGTACTTGTCGTTCATTCCGTCGGCGCCCTCGAAAGCGGCCACGGCGTTTGACCTGATCGTCTCGGCAACGGCCGTCTACGGCGGTTCGTGGATGGAAGGTTCCGGCGCGGTCTACGCCGAGAATGATGTGCTCGCCTGGCTTGCGAACGAGTTTGGATTGCCCGCGAGCGCGGGAGGCGTCTTCGTGCAGGGGGGCACGATCGGAAACCTCTCGGCTCTCGTGGCAGCACGCGACCACGCTGATCGCGCGCGACGGGAAGCCGGCCGCCCACGACCGGACCGATGGGTGGTCATTGCGAGCGCCGAGGCCCACTCGTCGATCGCGAGTGCCGCGAAGGTCATGGATATCGACGTGGTCGCCGTTCCCGTGGGCGACAGTGGCGTGATGCATGGCGACGGGGTGCGAACCGCTCTCGTCGAGCATGGCGACTCCGTGATCGCGGTTGTCGCGACCGGCGGCTCAACCAATTTCGGCATTGTTGACAACATTGCCTCTATTGCAGCGCTGAAAGACGAGCACGATTTCTGGTTGCACATCGATGGCGCCTACGGCCTCGCCGCGGCACTCACCGACATTGCTCGCCCGCACTTTGCGGGAATCGAGCGTGCTGACTCGCTGATTGTCGACCCGCACAAGTGGCTCTTCACGCCGTTCGACTCGTGCGCGCTGCTCTACCGTGATCCGGAGATTGCACGCCTCGCCCACACCCAGCACGCCGAGTATCTCGATGCCCTCACCGACTCGACCGAGTACAACCCCTCGGACTACTCGGTGCAACTCACGCGTCGGGCGCGAGGGCTTCCGCTCTGGTTCTCGCTCGCAACATTCGGGGCGCAGGCCTATCGCGACGCGATCGCCGTCTCGATCGAGTTGGCGCATGCGGTTGGTCGCGAGATCGCCGCTCGCGACTACCTCACCCTGGTGCGTGACCCGCAGTTGTCGGTCGTGGTGTTTGAGCGAGTGGGCTGGGAGCCCGGGGACTACGCACACTGGTCGAACCAACTGCTCGATGATCAGCACGCGTTCGTTGTGCCGAGTTCGCATGCGGGCCGCACCAACGCACGCTTCGCCATTGTGAACCCGCGAACGACTCTCGACGATCTGATCGGAATACTCGACTCGATGCGGTGACCGACGCGCTCGGGCAGCCTATGCTGGCGCTCGTGACCACGGGAGCTGCCGAGCCGACTGCGCCGCACTCTGAGTTCGCTCCGCGCACGAGCGGTGAACCACCGACGCGACGCCGCACGTCGTGGCTGGCCTGGGTTGCGATTCCCCTCGTTGTGCTCACGCTCGGCAGTGCTCTCGATGCTGTTGACCAGGGTGTTCCCGAGGTGGCGGGCGGGACGTCATCCCGCTATGTGCCTCCCGACGGTCATCGCTCTGTCACGGTCGATGCCGCCGGTGTGCAGAGTGTGAGTGAGTCAAGCCGCACGATCGGCATCGAAGCGGTGCTTGCGGCTCCCGGATTCGTCGCCGCGACGCTGTTTGACGCCCTCGGCGCCGACGAGGTTGCCCAGGCACAGTGGTGGCGGTCGACCTCCGTCTCCGATAACGGACAACGCGGCGCTGAGTTGAACCGCTTGACGAACGAGGGCATCGAGCAGGTCGCATCGTGGGGTGGGCCCCTCGGTTTCGTTTTTGACCCGCCGATACGTCTCTTGCCCGCGGAGGTTCAGCCGGGTGACGAATGGAACTCGTCGGGAGACGCACTGCCGGGAGGCGTGCTCACCTACACCGCGACGTTCGCGGCGCTGCGCGCCGATGGCCCGTTTACCGACCTGGACGGCCGGGAGATTCCGCTGACCGGTGGATGTCTCGGGGTCGAGAGCCTCATCGTGATCGACAACGCTGACGCAAGCTTCTCGACGACGATTGACGAGTCAACAGTCTGGTGCCCCGGACGTGGCCCGGTGTGGAGCAGCGGCACCATCAACAATCAACCCTCGGGTCGATTTGAGGTGCGGCCCGTTGCGGTGCCTTTTGTGGTGGCGGATGATCGGCCACCGCTTGGCTTCACTGACTCCCTCACACCATCGTCACGATTGCTTCCCGGCCGCGTGCTTCCGCTGCAGACGAGCGACCCGTTTTTCGGTGAATCCGAGGCGTCGGGGCAGTTCGGCGTGCCTCCGACCGCAACCACCGACGGCAGACTCGTCACCGTCAATGACCAGGGTGACGACGTTCAGGTGTGGAATCTCGACCGCATGACAGCGTCGCTTTCGTGGGTGGGGCATCCCGGTGGCACGGTTGTCGCGATTGGTACCGTCGGCGATCTTGTGGTCGCGACGACGGCGAACCGGCGCGTGGTGGCGTATGACCCGCAGGGGCGTCGAGTCTGGTCGTGGGGCTCCGACGAGCTTGTCATCGCGCCGCCCGTCGCGTTTCGTGGCGACGATGGCTCGCCCGACGTGATCGTTGCCGCCCGCAGCGGCACCGTTTCTCGAGTGGATGCTGAACGCGGCGTCGCACTCTGGTCACAGTCGCTCGATGCTGACGCGCGCGCCCCCGTTCTCGTGGTGGGCGACCTCGTGGTTGTGGCCGATGAGCGGGAGCGCCTCACGGCACTCGACGCCACAACGGGTGCCGTGGTGTGGCGCGACGAGCCGGGCGCGATCGCGCGTTTGACTGTGAGCGCCTCGAGCGGGCTCATCGTGACATTGCTTGAGTCGGGATCGCTCATGGCATTCGATGCGACGACGGGGGCCGAGCGCTGGAACACCGCAATCGCCGGCTCATCGACTGATCTCCTCGCGACGCGCGACGTGGTCATGGTGATGACGGAAGAGAGCTCCGTTGCGCTCGACTCACGCCTGGGGAACGTGCTCTGGCGGGCACCGGGTGGTGTGGCAATCGTTGCCGATGACGGCTCCGCGGTGGTCACGTTGGTGTATCCGACGGCGATCGAACTGAGAGTGGCGGCAACCGGAGTGGTGATCGACAGCCTCCCCATCGATGCAAGCGCACCGTCGTCGCGTGTCTTCGCCCGCGCTGTTGGCGATGCTTTCGTCGTGATGGAGAGCAACGGAATTCTGCGTCGGTGGGAGCTGCGAGACCAGGGGGGCGCGCGATGAGTGGCGGCTCGCGCGTTGCAGACGGCCTCACGCGATTTTGGCGGGGTGTCATCGTCGACCCCATCCGACACGGACGACTGCGGGACACGGGTTGGCCGGTAGGGCTCCGCCCGATCATGGTCGTGGGAGTCGTGGCCTTTTGCATCGCCGTCGTGGTGATTCTTGGAGCCCCCGTCATTCGTGCCGTGGCGCCGCTATCGGTGACCGTTGGTGGAAATGTCCTCTCGTTGCCGCGCCTCATGTTGCCGACGATCTTTTGGCTCGTCGTGCTCTCGCTCGCGCTCATGCAGACGGCCGCTCTTCACACGCGTCGACGAACCACCGTGGTGCTGACAGTCATGACGGCTCTTATCCTGCTGTTTGTCGGCTCGCTCGACCTCGGCGTTGATGGTGCCAGCGGCGTAACCCTCACGCTAGGCAAGGTGGTCTCAGTCATCGCGGTCGTGAGCCTCTTTGGCTTCGTGTTACTTCGCCGCCGGGCGACCTTTGCCTGGTGGGAGTTTGTCGTCGTCGTGGCCATCATTGGGGGATCGATGGTGGTCTCCCTGGGGCGGAGCGCCGCGCAAAGCGCGCCGTATGGCATCGACTTTGGCCCCTCGAGCGCGTCACTGGTGATGTCGACGCTCGGGCAGCTCGCGGTACCCGCCGCACTCGCCGCGGGGGTCGCCGCCGCAGAGTTCGCTGTCATTGCCGCAACGACGGCGGTCTCTGCGGTGAATCGCCCGCTCACGCTCGAGCGACCGGGCAGGGCATTCGGTGTCATTCCGGCCGCAATCGTGGTGGTATTCCTGGCCGTCGTTCTGTGGCGCATAGGTGAACTGGTGCTCGGGCTGTTCGCCGATGTCGGCGCGGTCGTTGACCCGCACCGGCTGCCTCTCTCGATTGCCATTGTTGGCGTGATCGCACTGATGTGGTGGGGCCTTGCTCGACTTCGGCGCTCGGCGTCAGTGAGTGCCGACGGTATCGTGGCAGAGCTCGACACGGTGGCGTTGCCGGTGGCCGCGGCGCTGTCGATCGCGTTGGCGCCGCTCGTGATCGTCTTGTTGGTTGTTCAGATCATCACGGCGTGGGGTGGCGGTGGAGTGATTCTTGACGCTCTCGGGGTCGT
>NZ_JANRKZ010000060.1:0-20141 GCF_033763155.1 Microcella sp. | reverse complement strand
CCCGCCTTCGCCTACACGCTGATTCCGAAGGCCGCACCGATGCAGCCTGATGACCCGAACATTTGGCGGGTGCGCTACGACACCATCGATGCGCACGGCAAAGTCTCCCTGCGTTTCGCGAACCGAATGATGCACCTGGGCTACGGGCGAGGCTTGGCTCGCACGGCCGTGATCGTGCTCATCCACGGGCTCTATGCCATCACGATGACCCCCGACGGTGAGGTGCTCGCGGAGCATCAAATCGACCCGAACAAGGGCTATCAGGCCAAGACGTGAAAAACGGGCAAACCCTCCTGCTGGGGGTTCAGCTGTCCACGATGTCGTGAGACATCACACAGTGCCCCTGGAGGGACTCGAACCCCCAACCCTTTCCTTAGGACGGAACTGCTCTTCCATTGAGCTACAGAGGCGGTGCATCCAGTGTATTCGCCGGGTTGTGGCTAGGGGGCGCCGAGCGACGCGAGCAACTTCGCCGCGCGACCGCGCACCGACTTGTGGCGGCTGCTCGTCAAGACGCGCAACTCGGGCACGAGCCACGCGGCCAGCTCGGGGCGCTGCCGGGCGAAGTGGGCGAGCGAGTCGGCGGTGGTGTTCTGCACGATCCAGTCGTCGTAGTGCAGGTTCGCCTGCATGAGGGCGATGGCCGCGTCGCGCTGGGGCGGGGTCATGTAGTCGTCGAGCAGCACGAAGAGAATCGAGAGCGTCCACTTGGTCGAGGCCTGGTCAATCTGAGCGACCCAGCCGAGCAGGTCATC
This sequence comes from Microcella sp., assembly GCF_033763155.1. GTDB lineage: Bacteria > Actinomycetota > Actinomycetes > Actinomycetales > Microbacteriaceae > Microcella. The sequence continues at coordinate 19,386 of NZ_JANRKZ010000060.1, read as the reverse complement.
GAGGTGCGCGGCCACCCACTCGGGCCGCTGCTGCGCCACGCGCTTGACCGCGCTCGACACGCGCAAGCGCACCACGGCATCCTCGCTTCGGTAACACGCCACGAGCTCAGCGAGCAGCGCCCGATCGGCCAACACCTCGTCGACGACGCTCACGGTGTTGCCGAGCGAGTTCGGATGCCCTCCCGTCAACGGGCTCTCGAAACGGCTCACCGGCATGAGGTCAGGGTAGTCGCGCGCCGCCTCACCCGCCCAGGCCGGCGGTCGGCGGTGGTCCGTGACGGGAGCCAGAGCGATGGCTCGAAATAACCGGGTGAAAATACACGATTGACGCTACAATAACGGTCAAAGCGGAGAAAAGACACTGTTATGGATGAAATCGCGTTCGGCGCGCAGGTCAGGCGCGCCCGCCTGCTTGCCGACCTCAGCCAAGAGGAGGTGGCGACGGCCGCCAACATCGACGTCGCGACGCTTCGCAATCTCGAGACCGGCAAAGGGTCGACGCTCGCCACGCTTGTCAAGGTACTCCGCGCGCTCGGCCGCGACGACTGGCTCGGCACACTCGAACCTGTGCCGACGGTCAGCCCCATTCAGTTGGCCCGTGACGCTCGTGGCCTGAGCCAACCCCAGCGCGTATCCCGGAGGCGACCGTGACCTTCGAACACGTGGCGGTTCTGCGCGTCTTCGCGTGGGGTAAACCGGTCGGCGCTCTGGCGCCGGATGGGCGCGCCATCGTGTTCGAATACGAGCCCTCGTGGCGACGCACAGGTGTCGAGCTTGCCCCCGTAACCATGCCGCTGCGCCAGCGGGTCAGCACGTTCGTGTTTCCGGCGCTCAACCCCGAGACCTTTCACGGTCTGCCGCCGATGCTCGCTGATTCGGTGCCCGACCGATTCGGCAACGGCATCATCGACAACGTTCTTGCGCGAGAAGGGGTTCTTCCCGGAGACGTGACCGCCCTCGACCGGCTCGCCTACGTGGGGCGGCGCGGCATGGGCGCCCTCACCTTCGAGCCCGACACCGCACGCCACGACTCGCCCACCTCGATCGAGCTCAACCACCTCGTTGAGGCGGCCCGCGCTGCCCTGCGCGGCGACCTAAGTGCCGACGCTGTCGCCACCGACTCGCTCAACGAGCTCATCCAGGTGGGCACCTCTGCCGGCGGCGCGCGCGCAAAAGCGGTCATCGCCTACAACCCCTCGACGGACGAGTTGCGCGCGGGCGGCGTCGACGCGCCCGGCGGATTCGAGCAGTGGCTGCTGAAGTTCGACGGAGTCGGACCCGACCACCAGCTCGGCACCGCGCAGCACTATGGGCGAACCGAATACGCCTACTACCTGATGGCCACCGACGCCGGTATCACGATGAGCCCCTCACGGTTGCTCGAAGAAGGCGGCCGAGCGCACTTCATGACGCGCCGATTCAATCGCCCGGGCGCAAACGGCGCGAAGCTGCACCTGCAGTCGCTCTGCGCGATCTCTGCGCTCGACTTCAACGCTGTCGCCACGCACGACTACGCGAGCCTGTTCACGGCGGCCGAAAAACTCGCCATCGACGCGCGTGAAGAAATCTTTCGGCGAATGGTCTTCAACGTGCTCGCCTCGAACAACGACGATCACACGAAAAACCACGCGTTTCTCATGGCAGAAGACGGAACCTGGAGCCTGTCACCCGCCTACGACGTCACCTTCGCCTACAACCCGCAGTCAGAGTGGACCCAGCAACACCTCATGAGCGTCAACGGGCGCTTCAGCGGCATCACCGCGGCAGACCTTCACGCGGTCGGCGAACAGTTTCGCGTGCCCGGGTATCGGGGCATCATTCGTGACGTCGAAGACGCGATCACTCGCTGGCCGGTTCATGCCCGTGAGGCGGGGGTTCCCGGTGCGCGCATCGACGAGGTCTCCACGCGCCTCGCGGCGGTTGCCCTGAACTAGCGCCGAGCAGTTTCGCTCGCACACGCCGCAACCTAGAGTCGGGGCATGGTCAACGACGACTCCCCCGCCTTCCACCCCGACCTCACGCGCGCGCGGTTCATGCCGGGCACCTCGGCCACGCGGGGCAACCGCCGGCTGCTGCGCGCCCTGACCCGCATCGGTCGCGGGCGCGCGCCGAAGGGCGGTGAGCTTGTCACGCTCGGCGAGGGCGTCACCGTGCGCGTTCACCGACCTGCGGGCGCATCGGCGACGGATGCTGGCGAGCGTCGCCCGGGCATCCTCTACCTCCACGGCGGAGGCCTCATCATCGGCTCAGCCGTGCAAGGCGACCCACTGTGTCGGCGCCTCGCCGATGAGCTCGGAGCGGTCGCGGCGAGCGTCGACTACCGCAAGCCCCCCGAGCACCCCTACCCCGCGCCGCTCGACGACTGCTACGCCGCCCTGCAGTGGTTGGCCGCGCAGCCCGACGTCGACCCCGCGCGCATCGCCGTCATCGGCCTCAGTGCCGGCGGCGGGCTCGCCGCCTCGCTCGCTCTGCTCGCGCGCGACCGCGGTGAGTTCGCGCTTGCCGGGCAGGTGCTCGCGTATCCGATGCTGGATGACCGCACCGACGAATCCGCGGCCGCCCACCCGCGCATGCTGCGCCTGTGGAACGGCCCCAGCAATCGCCTGGGCTGGGGCATGTATCTCGGCGCGGGCACGGCGGGCCCCGGCGCAACCACTCTCGACGCCGCCAGCCTCGAGCACGCGGTGCCGGCACGCCGCGCTGACCTCACTGGCCTCGCCCCCGCCTGGATCGGCGTCGGAACCCTCGACCTCTTCCACAACGAAGACGTCGAGTATGCGCGCCGCCTCACCGAGGCGGGCGTGCCGACCGAACTGCACGTCATCGAGGGCGCGTACCACGGCTTCGACGCTTCCGAGCCGACGGCCGCGGTCGCGGTCGACTTCGTGCAGCGCCAGGTCGACGCCTTGCGCGGGATGCTCGCCGCGCGCTAATCGCGCGCCGAGCATCCCGGCCACGCTACTGAGCCGCGGCGACTCCGAGCTTCGCGCGAACCGCGTCGGCAAGCTGCTGCACCTGCGGCAACGGAACACCGTCGTACATGCCCGTGATGGGCGCGAGCACGATGGTCTGCTGCGCTCCGCCCCGCTGAACCGTGAGGGTCACGGCCGAACGCGTGATCGGCAGCGCACCCTGGGGGCGCAACTTCTCTTTGGCGGCCGTAACGCTCACAACATCAGCGGCGGGAATCGTCAAGAACGCTCCCGACTTCGGGTCGGAGAGCGACACGGAGGCCGAGGTGACGAGCACCACCGGGCGCGAGTAGCGCGTGATGCGCACCTCGGCGCTGGTGTCGCCCACGAGGGCGCGCAGAGCGGCAACGTCGTCGGGCAGGGGACGCGCCGGTGCCACGGTGAACGTGATGGGCGGCTCGGAGTCGGCCGTGGTCGAGGCCGGAGCATCCGCGTCGGTCGCCGACGGCGTGCCCGACTGCGCGAGAACGGCCTGAGTCGCTTTCTGGTTGCGCTTGCTGCTGATGCGCTGCATCACGGTCAAGGCGACACCAATCGCGACGGCGAGGACGATGTAGAAAATTGGGCTGGTCGGTTCGGATTCGGTCGAACTGGTCGACGCGAGCAGGGTCAGCGCGAGAGTCAAGGCGGGCTCCATAGGGCTGTGGGGGGCAGGCGGACACCCGACGACAGTGATGCGAGCGCGGCTCGGCTTATCGGGACGTGAGCGATGCTAGCAACGGACGCGAGGGCGTTCAGCGCGCTGAGGCAAATTCGGGGCCTCATGGTGGTTTCGTTGTGTGCCTCTGACGGCACGTGCCGCGAGAGGCACATTGCCGCTACAGAAAACCCCATGCCGCGAAGTCACGGTGAGTAACTCGGCGCCACGGGCAGACCCGCGCCGAGCATCCACCCCCTAGGCAGCAAGCGGCGCGAGGTACTCGTTCCAGTCAGCTTGCGGGCGCTCGATGCCGCGCACGAGCCACGCCGTGCCGTGCGGAGCCTTGGGCACGACGCGCAAAGTCCAGCGCATCTCGGCGGGTGTGCGATCGCTCTTGATGTTGTTGCACTTGAGGCAGCAAGCCACGAGGTTCTCCCACGTGTCGGCTCCCCCACGCGAGCGCGGCACGACATGGTCGATCGTCGTCGCGTTGCCGCCGCAGTAGGCGCAACGGTTGCCGTCGCGCCGCAGCACCCCGCGGCGCGTGAGCGGCACCTGACGTGTGTGGGGCACGCGCACATACCGGCGCAACACGATGACGCTCGGGCGATCCCAGCGGCCGTCAATTCCGAATACCGGATGCTCGCCATCCGATGCGAGCACCGTGGCTTTCTCGTTCATCACGAGCACGAGTGCTCGTCGAAACGACACGACGGCGAGGGGCTCATAGCCCGCGTTGAGAACGAGAGTGCGCATTCACGGCTCCTGTCGAACGGGCCCGCATGGCCTGCGGGCGTTCCTTCGGTTCGCGGTGACTCACGGAACGAGGCTGCGCTGCTGCCCTTACGGGCACAAAAAAAGCACTGTCGTCGAGACGACAGTGCTCAGTTCGGCCGGGCCGCGACAGGGCGCGATCCAGCGGGCGCGGGCGGCTATGCGAAAACGGGCGCGCGCATCCACGGTTTGGATGTCGCGTCGCTCACTCATGGCCGCTCCTCGGGTGCCCCGTGTGGCACCACTGCGCCCAGGCTAACCCAGAAAACGTGACAAACCGGTGAAGCTTAGATGCCAATCCGCACGATGTAGTACGAGTCGGTCCACAGCGGACGCACGCTAATCGACCTGCCCGGGTACGGAGCATCCAGAATCTGGCCGCCCCCCATGTAGAACCCACTGTGCGACATGTTGTTGAAGATGATGAGGTCGCCGGGTCGAGCGTCGGCCAACGAGATGGGTGTACCGGCGGCAGCCTGGCCACTCACGCTGTGCGGCAACGCCACGCCGAACTGCGCGTAGACGTATTGCACAAAGCCTGAGCAGTCGAAGCCCGCGGGGGTGTCTCCGCCATAGCGATACGGAACGCCCTGGTACGTCAGGGCGACCTGAACCACCTGGTCGAGGCTAAAGCTCGGGTAGGGCGGGTTGGCGAGAAAGTCGCTGACGCGCGGCCCGCTCCAGGCCGCAGCGCGTGCGGCGGCCTTGGCGGCGAGCTGAATGCGACGCATCTCGGCCGCGCTCGTCGCGGTGTACTGGCCACGCGAGGCGTCAGCGACAACATCACCGCCAGCCGCCAACGACAGAGCCTGCGACTCGGTTGCCTGCAATTGAGCAAGGGCCTCGGCACTCGCGTTGCTCCGGGCATTGGCTGCGGGGCTGATGCCCGCCCCCGGAAGAGCCAGAGTTGCGACGATAGCGGTAGCGACAGTCATCGAACTCAGATTGAGAACCGTGCGACGCCAAGAACGAACAGTGGTGGAGCTGTGATCCAAGAGAGAAACCTCCTGCGCTTCGCCACTCACATCGCGTGGCCCGTCCGCTTTCGTGTTGTCCACGGTCCGAAGCAGAAGACGGGCATGCGAAGCGTTCTGCGTCAGAGTTGCCGACCGGTTGGGTGTGGCCGGGCAACCTGGCGGGTGTACGTGAGGTTACGCGACGGTAACAAACCGACGCGCCCGAACCACATGTAGTGGTCTTTCCTCACTCTGCGACGTAAATGTGCTGTGCGATCTCGCTCGGCAGGTCAATTCCTTCAGCCTGGCCGACCACGCTGATGCTCACATAGCCGTTCGGTTCGGGGCGGATGCTCGCCTCCGCCCCCGGAACCACACCCGCCTCGCGCAACTGGTGCAGCAGATCGGGGTCGACCTGCACGGGCTCTGCCAGTCGGCGAATCGTGCCGAGGCGCACCCCGGCCGCGGCCGCGTGCGTCAGCGAGATCACGCCGTCGAGAAAGGCGTTGGCGGCCGAGCCGCCGAGGTGCTCAAGGCCGGGAATCGGGTTGCCGTAGGGCGACTCGGTGGGCTCGCCGAGCAACGCGACGATGCGCCGCTCAACCTGCTCGCTCATGACGTGCTCCCAGCGGCAGGCCTCGTCGTGCACGAAGGCCCAGTCGAGCCCGATTACGTCGGCGAGCAAGCGCTCGGCCAGTCGGTGCTTGCGCATAACCGACACGGCCTTCGCACGCCCGTCGTCGGTGAACTCGAGGTGCCGGTCGCCCTCCACGCGCACGAGCCCATCGCGCTCCATGCGGGAAATGGTCTGCGAGACGGTGGGGCCCGAGTGACCGAGCCGTTCGCTAATGCGCGCCCGCAAGGGCACGATCTGCTCTTCTTCGAGGTCGAGAATCGTGCGCAAATACATCTCGGTCGTGTCGACGAGATCGGCCATGGCGCATCCTCTCTCGATCGGCGGGTCAGGCTTGCCTATCCTAAGCCGCAGGGCTGAGGGGCCTGTGTGCGTCCGAGTGATCCCGGCGCATGCGCCGAGCGGCATGCGGCCCCTCGGTACCATGGAGCAATGGCCGACATCACGATTCCCGCCGAGCTTCTTCCCGCCGACGGGCGATTCGGATGCGGGCCCTCGAAGGTGCGCAGCGAACAGTTGGCCGATCTTGCGGCTGCGGCGAGCATCCTGGGCACCTCACACCGACAGGCGCCCGTGAAGCAGCTCGTCGGCCGTGTGCGCGCCGGAATCAGCGAACTCTTCCGACTGCCCGAGGGCTACGAGGTCGTGCTCGGCAACGGCGGCTCCACCGCGTTTTGGGATGTCGCGGCCGCGGGACTCATCTCCCGCCGCAGCGCCCACCTCGACTTCGGCGAGTTCGGCTCGAAGTTCGTGGCCTCGGCCTCGGCGCCGTGGCTCGAGACGCCGCACGTCGTGCAGACTCCCGGCGGCACGCGTGGCGCGCTCGAGCTGGTCGACGGTGTCGACGTCTACGCCTACCCCCACAACGAGACGTCGACGGGTGTCAGCGCGCCCGTGCAGCGGTTCGGCACGGCTCCGGATGCGCTCACCATCGTCGACGCCACGAGCGCCGCCGGCGGCATCGATTTCGACGTGGCCGAGACCGACGTCTACTACTTCGCGCCGCAAAAGAACTTCGCCGGCGACGGCGGGCTGTGGATCGCGCTCATGAGCCCCGCAGCCATCGACCGGGCCTACGCGATCGCCGCGACCGACCGCTCCATTCCGCCTTTTCTCTCGCTCACGGCGGCGATCGACAACTCGCGCCTCGACCAGACGCTCAACACGCCCGCGCTCGCGACGCTCGTGCTGCTCGACAGCCAGCTGCGGTGGATGAACGCGTCGGGCGGCCTCGCCTGGGCCGGAGCGCGCACCGCCGAGAGCTCGACGCACCTCTACGACTGGGCAACGACGCACGAGTTGGCGACGCCCTACGTGGCCGACCCGGCGCACCGCTCACAGGTTGTCGTCACGATCGACTTCGACGAGTCGGTCGACGCCGCACGCCTTGCCGCCGTGCTGCGCGCCAATGGCATCGTCGACACCGAGCCCTACCGCAAGCTCGGCCGCAACCAGTTGCGCATCGCGACCTTCGTTGCCGTCGAGCCCGACGACGTGCGCCAGCTCACGCGCAGCATCGACTTCGTGCTCGAGGCTCTCGCCGGCTGACCTGGTGGGCCGTGACAGGCGCCTCGGACATCCCGCCTCGCCCTCAGCCGCAGGCGCTGACAGACTGGGCCCTATGAGGCTCTACGTTCCGCACGACGAACGCCGCCCGCAGCCCGAACCGGCGGTCACCAATGACGGCCTGGCCTTCGCCGTCGGCATTGGCGCGTGGCTCATCGGCCTCGCTGTCGTGCTCGGGATGCTCGCCGCCCCCGTCTCGTTCGACCCCGCCCGCGTGCTCACGACGATCGCCGTCGGGCTCGCGCTCGGAATCACCGGGTTGCTCGTCACGCGCCTGCGGCGCCGCGCGCGCTAGCCGCGCGGCCCTCGCCCCGCGCCGCCCCGGCCCCGCGGCCCTCGCCCCGCGCTTGGTGCCGTTTTTCGCATCTGGTCGACGACTTTCACGGCCAAACACGAAAAACGGCACCACACGCGCGGCACGCGTCACCAACGCACGCCGATTCGCCTGAGAAGTGCGGCGAGCAGCGGAGCAGAGCCCGCCACCGTCCAGTTGCACCGGCCGAAGCCACGCAGTTGCGAGCGCACCTGGTCTTCGCGAATCTTCTCGTCGTACACAACCTGCTCGGCGCTGCGACCGTTACGAAAAGCCGGGTCGAAGTACTTCGCGCGGCCATCGAACTCAAGCCCCACATCACTCTCCGGAAAATAGAAGTCGAGGTCATACCGCGTGCCATCGGGCATGACGATCGGATGCTGGAGCACCGGTGCCAGAGCCCCCAGCGCCGCCAACGTCACGCGGACGAGTGACTCGCCCGGGCGGTTCGCCCGCCCGTCGATGAACTGCAGCATGCGTCGAGCACGTGCAAGGCCGCGGTGCTCGACACTCTCGTGCCAGACGTGCTCGAGCTGCGCGAGTGTGAGGCCGGGCATCCCGCCCGCATCGCGCGGATGCTGCGCGCGCCACAGCGCGGCATCGCCCACAGCAACGGCCTGGGCGAACGTTCCGACGCGGGCGACATCGATCACGGTTTCGGCGAGCGACGTCAGTGCAACCCCGTCGAGCTGAGTAGCCGGAGTGGCGAGAGCGCGGCGGTGCCGCACAAGGGTGCTCGTGCTCTTTCGGTGACTCGTCACGGGCGAGGTGACATGCACGCGCTCGGGCCACCGACCGATCAGCGGCAACCGCCAAAGCGCGGCCGCCGACCAGTGCGACACAATGTCATCTGGCGCGAGGCGCCCACTCGCGGCGAGCACACGAAGCCGATGCTGGGCGTCGTCATCGAGTGCATCCCACTCCTCGGCCACGACATGTCGACCCGGAGCAATGCGCACGAGCGAACCACTCGCCGCCTCCCGGTAGCCCCGGGCGCGGATGCCCGAGTCGGGCTCAGCGGCTAGCCGAACGATGAGGCGCCTGAGGTCGTCAGCATGCACCGCGCGACGTTCTCATGCGCTCGTCACGCCGCGCATCCATACGTTCGCACGTGTAGCCGCGCCTCAACGTGGGCCCGAGCGGGAGGAGTGGACGAGGTGCCGCGCTGCACGTGCAACGCCGCACGAGCCGCACGTGCAGCGCCGCACGAGCCGCGCCGCGCGTGCAGCGCCGCACGAGGGGCCGTTTTTCGCGCTTGGCCGAGAACTTTCACGACCAAGCGTGAAGAATCGCACCAAACGCTGAGGGCGGCGCTCTGCGTGCCGCTAGTGCGCCGCGGGTTCGTCGTCGAGGTGCAGGTCGATGTCGACGCCGTTGACGTCGTCGCCGTGCAAGTCGTGTTCGTCGGCGTGTCCGTCGAGGTGGTCGTCATCGTCATCGTCGTCGTCGTCGTCGAGGGCATCCGCCTCGTCGTCGGCGAGGTGCCCGCCGTCGATGTCGTCACCGTCGATGTCGTCACGGTCGATGTCGTCGCCGTCATCATCGAAATCGTCGTCGTCTTCGTCGTCGTGCTCGGCATCGACCGTTTGCTGCGCCAAATACTCTTCGAGTCGGTCGGCCCACGGCACCCAGTCGGGCGCCACGAGGGCGCCCTCGGCGGGCATGAGCTCGGTCTCGAGCACGCTCGGCTCGAGGCCCGGGTTCACGGCGATGGAGACGGTCCAGTACCAACCGGGGTAGCCACCCTGGGTCGTTGAGAAGCGCACGGTCGCGACATCGTCGGCCACGACGACATCCCGAAGCGCGCCGACGTTGGCGGGTCGGGTGATCTCGCCGAGAGCGTGTCGGGCGAGCGACTCGAGTTCGTCGTTGCTGGCGACCGCTGCGGCCGCCTTTTTGGGGGCGCGCGCCACGAGAGGTTAACCCTCCAGGTCGTCGGCGACGCGGCGAAGCACGGCGGCGATCTTCTTGCCGTGCTCACTGTCGGGGTAGCGGCCGCGCTTGAGGTTCGAGCCGATGCCGTCGAGCAGCTTGACGAGGTCTTCGATGATGATCGACATGTCGTCTGCCGACTTGCGGTTGGCGCGCGCGAGCGAGGGTTTCGCATCCAAAATGCGCACCGAGAGCGCTTGTGCACCACGCTTGCCATCGGCGATACCGAACTCGAGCTTGGTGCCCGCTTTCACCACGGCGCCGTCAGGAAGCGCGGAGGCGTGCAAGAAGACTTCGTCGCCCTCATCGCTTGCGATGAAGCCGAAGCCTTTCTCTTGGTCGTAAAACTTGACCTTGCCGGTGGGCATGCGCGCACTCCTCGATAGATGTTCCAGCCTCTGAGGATACCTGGGAACAGCGCATCCGACCCTGCCCCTGTGGCAAGAGGTAGGGCAGGGTCGGCGATCACGCCTATTCTTGTTGCATGCCCGAAGAGTCGTTCGTCATGAACAGCCGTGTTGAGCGTTCGCTCGCGTACATGGTGGCAGCCATCATTCTGCTCAGCATCGGCAGTCTCTTCGCCGTGCTCGTGGGCGTGAACTCGGGTCTCTCGGGCGATGACTTCACGCAGGGCGTGTGGCCGACCGTGGTGATTTTGCCGCTCATTGGCTTGCCGATCGGCTTTGTGCTCATCATCGTGTTGCTCGTCGTCAGCGCTGTGCGCCGGGGGCGGGCCGCGACGGATGCCAGCCACTAGCGCAGCTTCGCTCGCCCTCGCGGCGCGGCTTCGCGACCTCGACGATGCCATCGTGGCGCGTGTCATCCGCGAGCGTGCAATCTCTCCCACGTCGTTGCGCGATGTCTTCGACTTGGCCGAGGCACTGCTCGACCCCTCCGCGCTCGCACTAGCGCTGTCTGGCCTGACGCGACGCGCGCTCGCGGCTCTCGCGACGGCCGCCGAGTCAGACGCCGGCGCGACGCCCGCTGAGCTCGCGGCTCGCCTCAATCGTTCAGCCGATGACGTTCTGCATGACCTCGATGCGGCGATGGATGCTCTGCTCTGCGATCGCACGGCCACCCACATCATCGTGTGGCCCGCCGTCGCCGCCGAGCTCGCGGCCTGGCCCGCGCGCGGCCTTCCGAGTGCCGACGCCCTGCGCACCGACGCGGCTCCGCCGACGCTCACCGCTGTGGACGACGTCGACCGGCGCTTCCTCGACCGCGGCGCGGCCGAACGAGCGTTCACGACGACGACGGCCGTGACCGAAGTCGTGCTCGCGCTCGGCGAGACGCCGGGTCGACTGCTCGCGCGCGGCGGTCTGTCGTTGCCCGACGCCAAGCGGCTCGCTGCCGCGGCAGGGTGCTCGCTCGACGACGTGCCCACGCTCACCGACCTCGCCGCTCTCGCCGGACTGATCGACGACGATGCGGGCTCGACTCGCTCAACCGAACTGGGCGATGCCTGGCGCCGCCGCACTCTCGCCGAGCGCTGGAGCACGCTCGCCGACGCCTGGCGTTCGGCACTGCCGACCGAACTCGTGAGCCTGCTGGCCGAGCGGGCAGATTCGCGCTGGGGGTCAGGGCTCGCCGACTTTGTCCAGTGGCTCTACCCCGCGGGTGGCGAGCCGCTGCTCGCGCGCCTCACCCGCCGCGGTCTGCAGGCCGATCGGTTGGGTATCGCGGTCGACGGGCGGCCGAGCTCGTTTGGCCGCGCGCTGGTCGTGAGCGACGCATCCGCCGCCGCTGGCGTGCTCACCCCGCTCGTGCCAGCCGAGGTCTCCCAGGTCTACGTGCAGCACGACCTCACGATTGTGTCGCCCGGCCCCCTGGCGGGCGCGATCGATGAACGGTTGCGTCGAGTTGCTGAGGTCGAGAGCGCGGGCCTCGCGGGGCGCTATCGCATCACGGCCGAGAGCGTGACCCGTGCCATTGCCATGGGCGAGACCGCGGCCGACCTCACCGAGTTTCTCGCGAGCATTTCGCTCACGGGGGTTCCACAGCCGTTGAGCTATCTCATCGCCGAGACAGCGCGTCGGTATGGCGCCGTGCGCGTCGGGACGCTGACCCATGATGACGCGGCCGAGTTCGCCGCGCGCACCTCGGTGCGCAGCGATGACCCCCAGCTGATCGAGGCGATCCTCGTCGACGCGGCCACAGCGCCTCTCGCCTTGCGGCGCGTTGCACCGAATCGGGCGGTGAGTCGCTTCGACCCCGCTGTGGTTCTGTGGACCCTCATCGACGCGCGGTACCCCGCCGCCGCCGATGAGGGCACGGTGACGCCCGAGCGGCCCGGGCGCCCGCGCAGTCGCCCGGCGCCCGTCGTTGTCGACGACTCGGTGGCCGCGGCAGTCGCGCGCATCCGCAGTGGGTCGACGGTGGGCATCGACGGCGACTCGGCGTGGGTGGCGCGGCAGTGGGAACTCGCGCTGCGCGGCAAGCTCTCGTTGCGCGCCACCGTGCAGTTGCCCGACGGCAGCCAGCGCTCATTCGACCTCGAGCCCACGGGCATTGCCGCCGGGCGTGTGCGCGGGCGCGACAAGGCGGCCGACATCGAGCGCACGCTGCCGGTCGCGAGCATCACCGCGCTCGAACCGCTCGAATAGATCCGTGTGCTGCGTGTTCGTCACTAAAGACGTGCGCACGTAGGTGCCGGCTCGATCCGTCACGCGGCCACCCTCTGCCTGAGGTGCGAACAAGGGCCGCTCAGCCGCACCGCCTAGACTGGCCCGTTATGAATCCCGACGGGCCCCTCATCGTTCAGAGCGACCGCACCGTGCTGCTCGAGGTGGCCAATCCGCGCGCCAACGAGGCCCGCCACGCTCTCGCGGTGTTCGCTGAACTCGAGCGCGCCCCCGAACACGTGCACACCTACCGCATCACGCGCCTCGGCTTGTGGAACGCCCGCGCCGCCGGCCACGAAGCCGACGAGATGCTCGCCGTGCTCGAGAACTACGCCAAGTTTCCGGTGCCGCAATCGGTGTCGATCGACATCACCGAAACGGTGGGCCGCTACGGCCGCTTGATCATCGTGCGCAACGAAGAAGGCACGCTCGTGCTGCGGTCGACGGATGCTGCGGTGCTCACCGAGATCGCCGCCAACAAGAAGGTGGCCCCGCTGCTCACCCGGCGCATCGATCACTCGGCCTTCGAGTTGGCCCCCTGGGCACGGGGCCAGGTCAAGCAAGAGCTCGTGAAGATCGGCTGGCCCGCGGAGGACCTCGCGGGCTACACGCCCGGCACACCGCACACGATCGATCTCGATCTCGCTGAGTGGGGGTTGCGGCCTTACCAGCAGCAAGCGATCGACCAGTTCTTCGAGGGCGGTTCGGGCGTTGTCGTGCTGCCGTGTGGGGCGGGCAAGACGCTCGTCGGCGCAGGCGCCATGGCGCAGGCCGACACGACGACGCTCATTCTCGTGACCAACACGGTCTCTGCCCGGCAGTGGCGAGCCGAGTTGCTCGCGCGCACGAGCCTGACCGAAGACGAGATCGGCGAGTACTCGGGCCAGGTGAAAGAAATCAAGCCCGTCACGATCGCGACCTACCAAATTCTCACCGCCAAGCGAAAAGGCGAATACGCGCACCTCGCGTTGCTCGACGCTCTCGACTGGGGCCTCATCGTCTATGACGAGGTGCACTTGCTGCCCGCACCCGTGTTCAAGCTCACGGCCGAGCTGCAGGCGCGCCGCCGCCTCGGACTCACGGCCACGCTCGTGCGTGAAGACGGCCGCGAGAGCGACGTGTTCAGCCTCATCGGCCCGAAGCGTTTCGACGCCCCGTGGAAAGAGATCGAAGAGCAGGGCTACATCTCCCCCGCGAGTTGCTTCGAAGTGCGCATCGACCTGCCCCCGACCGAGCGGCTCGAATATGCGGCGAGCGCCGATGACCAGCGCTACCGACTCGCGGCGACGGCACCGGCCAAGCTCGGGGTCGTGCAGCGCCTGGTGAAGCAGCACGACGGCGAGCGCATCCTGATCATCGGGCAGTACCTCGACCAGATCGACGAGCTCAGCGAGGCCCTCGGTGTGCCCCAGCTGACGGGGGCGACGCCCGTCGACGAGCGCGAACGACTGTTTCAGGAGTTTCGGGATGGCCGCACCCCGGTACTCGTCGTCTCGAAGGTCGCCAACTTCTCGGTGGACTTGCCCGAAGCCACGGTGGCCATTCAGGTGTCGGGTTCGTTCGGTTCACGCCAAGAAGAAGCGCAGCGACTCGGGCGCCTGCTGCGGCCCAAGCAGAGCGGAATTCCCGCGAGCTTCTACACACTTGTCGCTCGCGACACCGTCGATCAAGATTTCGCGCAGAACCGCCAGCGATTCTTGGCCGAGCAGGGCTACAGCTACACGATCCTCGACGCCGTCCAGATCACAGCGTAAGGCGCGCCGCTCGGCCACAGCCGGGCGGCTCTAGCGAGTGGTCACGCGGCGTCGCAGGCCCACGAGCAGGGCACCTGCGGCGAGGAGCAGCAACGCTCCGCCCAACGCCGGCGCCACGTCGGTCGCGACGCCCGTCGCTGCGAGCTGCGGCCCTGCCACGGTGAACGGGAACGCCGCGATCGCAGAGTCAACGCCGTTGAACGACGACACCACGGTGATGACGTGGTTTCCCGGCGCAAGATTGCTGGGAATCACGACATCGAGAACGAAACCGAATCCGGGTCCGGGTGCAGCCGCCGGCGAACCGGCAACGGGCACGCCGTCGAGCAACACCGCGTACTCAGACACCACCGCAGGTTGGATCGCGTTAGCGGTGATCGTCACCGTTGTGCCCGGAGCCGGGGTTCGATTTACCTCGATCGTTCCGGTGATCGGGATCACTCCGCCACCGTTGCCGTTGCCGGTACCGGTGCCGTCGCGGAGCGCGACACCGCCCGAGCACGAAATCGACGAGGCCGACGACGCCTGACCCGACCAGATCGTGTATCGCCCGGTTGCTCCCGCTGCCAGGGTTCCGGTGATGGGGGTCACGGTCGAACCCGAGGGTGTGAAATACAACTCGCCTTGCATCGAGTCGAACGTGACGGTCGCATTCGAGTTATTCGTGATGACGCACCGCACGGCGGTCGCCCCCCGAAGAGGCACGCTTGTTGACGAGCCATCAACCCACGCACCCGCGGCATCTTGCCACTCGACGCTGATGCTCGGCGCAGTGTTGGTGACGGCGAAAACGGTTCCTGCGTAGTCGACCGTGGATGGTCCACCGGTAAATCGCACCGTGACCGGAGTTGAACCCGCGGCAAAGAGACCCCCGCTGGACATCGAGCACGAGGTGCTCGCTGACGTGATGGTGCAGTTCGTGAGCTCGGTGGCGCCCTGACGCAGCGACACGGTGACATCGAATGCGAGCGGTGAGCCCAAGAGCGCGACGATCGTTCCGCCCGATAAGGGAACATACGCTGTAGAACCGAGCACATCGTCTGATGTGAGCGGCGTGAACACGCGGATGGTCGTACCGTACAGACTTTCTGTCGCCGCCTGAGCAGGCGCGGCAACCACAACCGTGGCGCCCAAACTAACGGCAGCAGCAAGGGCGAGAGACACAAAACGACGCATGAAGTCAGTCTATGGTGATGTCTTCTCAGACGCGACTACCCGTCAGTCTTTTCTGCTGACAGTCGTGCTGCTCACCGGTCAACAGCGTCGTGGATGCTGCGCGTCAACTCGGCCGGCCGCGTGAACTGCGGCCAGTGGCCGGTGGGTAGTTCGACGAGCTCGAGGTGCTGCATGCCGGCCACTTCTGCCGCCCAGTCGCGCTCGTTGCCGATCGCTTGGTGCACGAGGGCTGCCGGAAACTGGCACGCAATGATCGTGACCGGCACGGCGAAGCGCGCCTCGTTGTTGAGCCGCGTGGGCTCGTGCGCGACGCCCTTCGGCTCTGGCACGGCGATAGCGCGAAAGTGCGCGCGCAGCTCGTCGTCGAGATCGATGAGGTCTTCAGGTTCGAACACGCTCCAGTCGGGGAGCGGCACGGCGTCGCCCTCAACGGGCAACTCGTCGTTGATGACGCTGCCGGTGGGCATCGGAATCGCGTCAACAAACACAACGCGCGCGATGCGCTCGGGCCGAGCGTCGGCGACGGCCCACGCGATGGTTCCGCCGCCAGAGTGCCCGACGAGCACCACGGGGCCCTGCAGCGCGTCGACGACCTCGAGCACCGCATCCACGTGCGTGCGCAGCCCAATGCCGGCGAGATCGGTGTCGCCCCGGCGCTTGCCGGGCAGGGTCACCGCCGTGACCGAATGACCCGCCGCCTCGAGGTCGGCCGCAATGCCGCCCCACGACGCGCCATCGAGCCAGAAGCCCGGAATGAGAAGAATCTGCATAGCCGAACGCTAGCGCGGTGCACCGATACGGCGACAGGCCGATGGCATTCAGGAAACATTCACTAAAAGCCCAGATACTGAGGCCATGGCTGACGGACCCAAGATTCTCATCGTTGACGATGAACCGAACATTCGCGACCTGCTCACCACGAGCCTTCGCTTCGCCGGCTTTGCCGTGCGTGCGGTCGGCAACGGGGCGCAGGCCATTTCGGCCGTGCTGGAAGAAGAGCCCGACCTCATCATTCTTGACGTCATGCTGCCCGACATCAACGGCTTCGGCGTGACCAAGCGGCTTCGCTCGAGCGGGTACACGAGCCCCATCCTCTTCCTCACCGCGAAAGACGACACCGACGACAAGATCATGGGCCTGACCGTCGGCGGTGACGACTACGTCACCAAGCCGTTCAGCCTCGATGAGATCGTCGCGCGCATCAAGGCGATTTTGCGCCGCACGATGCAAGAAGAAGACGACTCGGTCATTCGCACGGGTGACCTCACGATGGACCAAGACACGCACGAAGTCACGATTGGCAACGAGGTCATCGAACTCAGCCCCACCGAGTTCAAGCTGCTTCGATACCTCATGCTGAACCCCAACCGCGTGCTCTCGAAGGCGCAGATTCTCGACCACGTCTGGGAATACGACTTCAACGGCGACGCCGGCATCGTCGAGAGTTACATTTCGTACCTGCGCCGCAAGCTCGACCCGCACACCGACGAGCCGATCATTCAGACGAAGCGCGGCTTCGGCTACATGCTCAAAGCCGCGAAGGCCTAGCGGGGTTTCGCGAGAACGGCGACTCCCATGCACGAGCAGGTGACGCAGTGGTGGGAGTCGATCTCGCTACGGTCAAAGATCACCGGCGTCACCGTCTTCGTGGTGACGCTCGGTCTGCTCGTCGTCGGCATTGGCACCCTCACGGTTCTGCAGCGCACCCTCATTGACGAGGTTGATCGGCAGATTCGGCAGGCGGCCGATGAATTGCCTCAGTCGCCCGACAGTTTCAACCTCGACGACTTTGACTCGTTTAGCGACCTCACACCGTCGATCTTCTCGAACCCGTTCTACTTCGGAGCCGTGGACGCTGACGGCGTGATCATCGACGACAACGTGAGCGACGGCAGCCGGGCACAAGCCCCCGATGTTGCACGCCTGACCAGCGAGGTCGTGAGCACGCTCGACGGCGGTCTCACCGTGACCAGCACCGACCGCACGACGCAGTGGCGCATCATCACCTTCCCGCTCACGGTCACCAATGCCGATACCGGAGAGTCGTCGAGCGCCACCCTTTTGATCGGGGCCGACCTGGGTGACGCCAACGCCATCATCGGCTCGTTCGCCTCAGTGTTCTTGGGCTTCGGCCTCGTCGTGGTCATCTTGAGCGCCGCCATCACGCGCATGCTCGTGACGTCGACTTTTCGTCCTTTGCGCGACGTCGAAGCAACGGCCGCCCGCTTCGCGAGCGGTGACTTTAGCCAGCGCCTCGGTGGCGCGACTCCCAACACCGAAGTGGGGCGTCTCAACCGTTCGCTCAACACCATGCTCAGTCGTATCGACCGCGCTTTTGCCGACCGCGCGGCGACCATCTCGCAAATGCGCCGATTCGTGGGTGACGCGAGCCACGAACTTCGCACGCCGCTCGTCTCGGTTCGAGGCTATGCCGAGCTCTATCGCATGGGCGCGCTGAGCTCGCCCGACGACGTCGCACAAGCCATGCAACGCATCGAAAAAGAAGCCATTCGCATGGGAGCCCTCGTGAGCGACCTGCTCGAGCTCGCGCGCCTCGATGAGTCGCGTCCGCTCGAACTCGCTCGCGTCGACCTTGTGCCTCTCGCTCGCGATGCGGCCCTTGACGCCATGGCGAGCGCCCCCGACCGCGAGGTGACGGTCGTCCTGGCCGACGCCGCAGCGTCGTCGACGGCAGCGTCGTCCGATGCGGCGGCGACGGATGCTGGGCTCACGCACTCGGTGCCGGTCAGCACCCCCGAACCCACCGGTGGGCTCGCGAGCTCGGCTTTCGCGCGGCTGCGCGGCCGGCGCACGCGGCGCACGGCGGCGAGCATCCCGAACGCGATTCGTGAAGCCGAACCCGAGCTCGCCGTCGACGCCATCGTGCTCGGCGAAGAAAACAAGATTCGCCAGGTCATCACCAACCTCGTCGGCAATGCCGTGCGGTTCTCGCCCGATGGCTCACCCATCGAACTCGTCGTGGGGGTTGACGGCGCTCGCGGCACCGCGACGATCGGGGTCGTTGACCACGGAGACGGCATTCCGCCCCAGCTCAAAGAGCGCATTTTCGAGCGCTTCTTTCGGGCCGATTCGTCTCGCGCGCGCGACACGGGCGGCTCGGGCCTCGGCCTCGCGATCGTCGCCTCGATCGTCGCTCTGCACGGCGGCTCGGTTGCCGTGCTCGACACCCCGGGTGGCGGAGCGACGTTCCAGGTCTCGTTGCCTCTCGCGTCGGCCTCTCCCCTCCTCCCCACGTCTGCGACGGCGACGGATGCTGCGCTCGAGCAGCCCGCAGACTCCGACGCACCGGCCGAGGCCTAGCCTGCCGACGACGCCGGGCGACCGCCCCGGCGCGGAGGGAGAGCACCATGACGCGCTACCAGGTCGACAGCGAGGCGGTCATCGCCGCCACGGGCGCCACCCGCGGATCAATCGGCCGGTTGCAAGCCGAAGCGGCAGCCTTGCACGGCAATCTCGCGGGGCTGCAGAACACATGGAGCGGCTCCGCCGCCACCGCATTTCACGGTCTTGTGAGCGAGTGGATGGCCGCCTACCAGCGCGTTGAGCAGACGCTCACGGCCATCAACGAGGCGCTCGCGCACGCCGGCCAGGGCTATGCCGAGGTCGAACAGCAAGCGGCACGCATGTTCATGCGCTAGCCATGCTCGCGTTTAGGGTGGGGGCGTGACGACCGATTCGACAGACGCCCCCTCCCCCGCAGTGTTCAGCAACGACATCGTGGCCGCCGTGCTGCATCACATGAACGATGACCACGCCGCCGACAATCTGCTCATCGCGCGAGCGTTCGGCGACTCTCACGCCGATGCAGCCCACATGGTGCACGTCGACGGGCTCGCGGGGCATTGGGTCTACACCGCGGGCGATTCCCCCGAGCAAGCGTTGCGCGTCGAGTGGTCGCAGCCGATTAGCGAGCGTGCGGAGATTCGACGCGAGATCGTCGCGCTCTACGACCGCGCGTGCGCCGCCCTCGGGGTCGAGCCGCGGCCGCACGACTAAGAGTGCTCGGACAACGTCACCGCGAGTGTCG
>NZ_JANRKZ010000059.1:0-3041 GCF_033763155.1 Microcella sp. | reverse complement strand
CGCGCGCGGTCAACGGCTCGATGCGCGAGCGTTTCTCGTGCTCCGGCCGGATATTCCTGCAGTACTGCGGGTCGCCGTCACTGACCCCGACGACCCGACGCCGTACTGGCTGCTCTCGACTCGACGTCCCGAAGAATTGGCGGCGGCCATCGCGGCCAGCGCTCGCAACGACAGCTAGTGTCGCCCGCGCCGTCTGAGGTTAAGCGTGTTAGCTCGCGCACTCCCGGCAGACCGATCCGAGCTTCTCTTCGTGATCGAGCTGCGAGCGGTGCTTGACCAAGAAGCAACTGATGCACGTGAACTCGTCGGCCTGCGCCGGCAGCACGACGACGTCGAGGTCGAGATCTGCGAGGTCTTGCCCCGCGAGCTCGAAGCCCGGATTGTCGGCGTCGTCAACGTCAACCACGCCCGACAGCTTGTCGGGAACGCGCTCCTGCAGGGCTTGGATCGAGTCGGTGTCCTCGTCCGTCTTTCGGGGGGCGTCGTAGTCCGTAGCCATGCCAGTCCACTTCTCATTCACACTTGTCAGCCGCGTTCGGCGGGCATAGTTTGCAGGAAGGGAAGGGGAAACGCAAACGCGCACCTCGGCCCGTCGTGCAACCTGTCGTTGCGCCCAACTTTCGGCACGCCCGCGCTATTCCCTGGGTCGTGCGGATGCCCGTGGGATGCTGTGCCCAGCACAACCCACGACGAGAGGGTGAGAGCCATGGATGAGCTCACAGTGATTGGCGCCGAGAACGGCGCACTCATCGTCGTCGCTGCCGACGGCTCGCGCTTTCGAGTGCCCATCACCGAAGCGCTCCACACGGCCCTTCGCCAGAATCGTCCCGCTGCCCCCGTATCGCACCGCGTCGGACCGCGAGAAGTTCAGGCTCTCATCCGCGAAGGCCTGACGGCGACGCAAGTTGCCGCGCAGACCGGCGAATCGCTCGAGTACATTCAGCGCTTCGAAGGGCCGGTGCTCGCCGAACGCGAATATGTCGTCACCGCTGCCCGGTCGGTCACCGTCGCTCTCGCCTCTGAGGGCGACGCGAGTTCCACAGCAACCTTCGGTTCGACGATCGACCAGCGATTGCGGGGAGCAGGAGCCCGCGCCGTGCGCTGGGAGAGCCGCAAGACTGACGCACACTGGCTGGTCTCGGTGAGCTTTCTTGACGGCGACACCGAACGCACCGCGGTTTGGACCTTCGACCCCAAGAAGTCAACGTTGGCGCCGGCCAACCATGAGGCGCAATCACTCTCGCAGCAAAGCGATGCCCCAACCCCAATCGTTCCTCGGCTGCGTGCCGTGCCCGCTGAGACCAGCTCGAACGGTCGATTCGACAGCGGAGCTTTTGCCCCTGCCAGCGACCTCGGCCGCGCGGCCGCCTCGCTCGAGCGCACCGAGCGCCCGGTCGCGCGAATCGCCGAAGCCGATACGGCCGACACGCGTGATGTCAGCAACACTGCGGATCTTCTCGAGGCCTTGCGCCGCCGCCGGGGCGAGCGAGAGACCGCACCGACCGAAGAGTGGGAGAGTTCGCGCGCCGCGCATCCGTCAACCGGTTCGATCCGGATCGTCGATGTGCCCATCGATTTGTCGGCCAGCGCGGGGCTTGTCGACGACGACGACCTCGACGGCATCGACGACCCCGCAGACATCAACAGCGCGATCGACGACGCGGCGCTCGCGGGCGTCGACGCTCCCCCGCCCGCTCCGGCGCCCACCAAACCGTCACGACGGGGACGCGCGGCAATGCCGAGCTGGGACGACATTGTCTTTGGAGCACGTCCCGACGACGACCCCGCGTGACACATCCGCGACGAGGGTAGCGGCCTGCTGCGCTTAGTGCGCGAACGCACCCCACCGCGCGAGGGGCACCCGCAACTCGTCAGCGGAAAACGAACCGTGTTGCCCCACCATCGAGAGTGATTGCGCACTCGCCGTTCGTTCGTCGTAGTAGGCAACCTGAGCACGTGCTGCAACAAGCACGTCGCCAATGCGCGACTCGACGCCCGCCCTCACCGTGCCGAACCATCCGGCGGCAATCGCTTCGCCTCTCGTGACGACCCACGACCGAGAACCCTCGGCATCCAGCCACCGATCGCGCACCAACTCGGCGTGCGCGGGGTCGTCGAGAGCGAAGTGCAGACAGCGCGGTTCGCCGGCGACGTGACGGATGCCATCCCACAGCCCGCTGCCCGCATCCACCACGATCCGTCGGTGCGGCGGCACATCGAGCATGCCGTGATCAGCGGTCAGCAGCACACCGGCGTCGGCCGGGAGCGGAGCGTCGAGCACGCGAAGCGCCGAGTCGAGTTCGTCGAGCCGCGCGGTGTAGAGCGCCGATGCAATGCCCTCCGCGTGACCGGCCATGTCGATTTCCGGAACATAGACATAGACCAGGCGCCGCTCGCTTCCGCGCATCAGGGCCACCCCTCGCGCGATTCGCTCGGCAACAGAGCCGTAGGCCTCGAACCGAGCGCCTCGGAGCACTGCTTCGGTGAATCCCGTGTCGCGATATCGCTCAGCCCCCACGATGACGGCGTCGACACCGTGCTTGGCCGCCCGCTCGAAAACCGTGTTGTGTGGTTGCCACTCACGGGGGCGCATATCGTCGTCCCAGCCCGAGAGCTGCTTCACGACGCGGTCTCGCGCGCGGTCAAGCACGCTGTACCCGACCAATCCATGTTCGCCGGCCGACAACCCTGTCGTGAGCGTCGCGAGCGCCGAAGCCGTCGTCGTCGGAAACCCAGATTCAATCGAGCCACCGCGCGAGGGCAGTGCGTTCAGCAGCCGCCGCGCATGGCCCGAATGCTGAGAGAGCGCCGACATGCCGAGTCCGTCGATCATGAGAACGGCTGCGCTCCGCACTGGTGGCAACGCCAGGCGGCCGCTCTCGCCGAGAATTGCGCCGAGTGCTCCTGTCAACACGTCGGCGAGTGACGGAGTCTCTGCGCGCGGCGCCGGTAGCATGGGGGCCATCTTATGACTCCCCCTCCTTCCTCCCGATCCCGGGGCTCTGCTCCGGCCGACCAGCCCGTTGGCGAACGCATCGACG
>NZ_JANRKZ010000058.1:0-12145 GCF_033763155.1 Microcella sp. | reverse complement strand
GCGCACTACAGTTGCCCTCATGACCGAGCTTGCTGCCCCCACCGGCGCCCCGACCGAGGTTCGACTCGAGACGCAGGAGGTTGTGCGTTCGGGCATTCCCATCGCGCCCCGTCGGTCGAACGCCGGACTCATCGTGGCCGCGGTCATCGGCTTCATGGTGCTTGCTCTCGTCTTGCTCTTTGTTATCGCCTACCTGTTCGTGGGCCTCGGAGCAGCCGGGGTCATCATCGGTGGCATCATGGCGCTTGTTCCCCTCGGGATCGTTTTTTGGGGCATCCGATGGATCGATCGGTGGGAGCCCGAACCGCGCGGTGCCCTGGTGTTCGCGTTTCTGTGGGGCGCGGGTGTCAGCGTGCTTCTCGCCCTCATCGTTGACGCCGAGATTCAAAACGTCATTGCCGGCTCGGGGCTCGGCGAGTTCGGAGCAGAGTTCTTTGGAGCTGCGGTGCAGGCCCCGATCGTTGAAGAGGTGGGCAAAGGCCTCGGCGTGCTCGTGCTGTTTTTCGCTGTTCGCCGCCACTTCGATGGCCCGGTCGACGGCATTGTGTATGCGGCATGGGTGGCGGGTGGCTTCGCGTTCACCGAGAACATTCTCTACTTCGGCAATGAGCTCGTGGCGTCGGGAGCAGCGAGCACGGTTGAGGTGTTCTTTATTCGAGGCCTTATGTCGCCGTTCGCCCACGTCATGTTCACAGCGTTCATCGGCGCGGCCATTGGCTTTGCTGCGCAACGGGCGGGCTGGTTCCGCGGAGTCGTCGGCTTCGCCGTCGGGCTCATACCGGCCGTGCTGTTGCACGCGTTCTGGAATGGTGCGCTGTTCTTCGTTGACGACTTCTATGGCTACTACGTTCTCGTGCAGGTGCCCATGTTCCTTGTCGGAGTGTGGCTCGTGGTGTTGTTGCGCCGCAACGAACGCCGCATTACGTTCGAGCGCTTGGGCGAATATGCCGCAGTGGGGTGGTTTCACCCCGACGAAGTCGCCATGCTCTCCAGCCCGGGTGGTCGGCGCAGTGCCATGGCCTGGGCTCAAGCGAACGGCGTGGCCCCTCTCATGAAGGCCTTTATTCGCGATGCCACGAGCTTGGCGTTTGCGCGTCACCGCATCGTGACCGATCGCGATGCCATCGGGGCGCAGGGCGACGAAGCCGAGTTGTTGCAGCGTGTTGCCGCCTCGCGCCATGCGCTCCGCGGGGGAGACCCGGCGAACACAGCGTCTGCGTGACGCTCCGGGGTCAGCGGAACGAGCTGAACACTCCGGTCATCCACAGGGCTAAGAATCCAACGATGATCGCGATGCCGACCCACGACACCCCGCGGCGCAAGCGACGGCCCTGCGGGGCAACGACGTTTGCCGTGAACTCGCCCACTCGTTCGTCGACGTAGCGATCGGTCTGCGAAAGAGTCTTGGCGCCCACGGTCGTGACGATCGAGAGCAAGCGCTGGTAGATCGCCGGCTCGCCGAGCGGAAACGGACGGGCGCTGTAGACGAACATCCACCGATCGACGATTTCGACATCGAAGGGTGAAGCTTCATCAATCAACAGCGCCATGAGGTCGGGGGTGAAGACGTAGAGCGCGTCACGCTCATACTCCCGAGGGCAGTAGAGCGTGAAGTGCTCGTTGAAGTCGCCCTCGAGCGAGAGCACCTGATCGCGGGCGAACACCGCGGGAAGGTTTGTTGACCCAAACAGACCATTGTTCGCGCGCGAGTCGAGCAGCATGTGGGGCAATGCTCGATCGAGCTGCAGGGCGAGAAAACCCCAGTGGTGGGTCGTGCGATTCTTGCCGCTGCCGGTCGTGTACTGGTAGTTGCCGAAGTCGAGGTACCGGCTATCGGTCGTGCGGAAGTGATCGGTGACCTTGCGAGACGAACCCAGCGAAAAGATGGCACCGGGGTACGACGGGGGTGGACTCATCGCCGAAAAGAGCAGTCCGTTTGCCTCGGCGAAGCGCGCCATGCGCAATCGCTTGGCCCAATCGTGTCGGCGCGAAAAGAGACTGCGCCCGATCAGCACGGCAATGATCGGAATGATGACCAGCGGGGGAATGAGTCCGAGCAGCTCGACAACGTCGAACTCACCGCTCAGCACGCCGGCGACGAGTCCGGCAGACGGGAGCAAGAAGGTGAGGCCAAACGTGAGAAACGCGATGCCGCCCAGCACCCAGCCCACAACCTGAATGACCTGCATGCTCGAGCCACCGGGCTGAGCGGCGATGGTCGCGCGCCGATAGGCGGCGACCTCGTTCGGGTTCGGTTCGGCGAATAACGGCATGTAGTCGATCGTGCGGTCCACAGCGTCATCGTGGCATGCGCTGCCTCTGCGGGGTAGCGGTTGGCCGCGTTTTTGCCAGAAACAGACTCGCCGCCCAGTGGCGGGGCGAAGCCTCCTGCGCTCCTGGGCGGCGAGTTGATCTATTTCCAGTGTGCGCCCGTTGGCGTCGCCCGTCAATGGGGGGACGCCCACCCGCACGTGTCTTGCTAGCCTGTCGACTGTCGAGCCCCGCTCATCGATCGTCGGGGGCGGAGAGGTGAGGCGCGATGCGCGAGTGCACGGTGTGTGCAGCGCCGGTGCGACCGGGTGCCCGCTTCTGCACGAGCTGTGGCGCCCCGACGTCGACTGTTGAACCCGCGCCGCAGTCGGCACCCGTTTTCGCCGACGTGCCCGCGCCGCAACCGGCACTCGTTTCTGACGTGCCCGCGCCGCAACCGGCACTCTCTTCCGCCGCCGTGGAAGATGTCACGGTGGTGTCGGATGCGGCGCCCGAGCCACTCGACGACGTTCCGTCGCGCATCCCCGCGACGGGGCGCATTGCGGTGCCGCCCGCACGGAGCGAGCTCGCAACCTGGTCTCTTGTGGCAGGCGTCGCGCCCCTCGTCATCTCTGTTGCCGGAAACCTCATCGCCAGCCAGTTGGGTGTCGCCGCCCTCGAACGCGTTGCCGCCGGAGAGACCCAGGGCGCGTGGGCTGGGGTGCTCGTGACGCTCGCACTCGTTTTTGTTCTCAACGCGGGCCTGCTCACGGTGTGCGCGATCGCGGGAGTTCGCGCCATTCGTGAGACCGGCAATGGCGTGACGCGTGGGCGTGGCTTGGCGATCGCGGGCCTCGCCGTGGGCTCGGTCAACCTCGTCTTGTGGGTTGCGGGCCTCGTCGTGAGTGTCAACGGACTCGACGCCGCCCTCTCGTAGACCAGGGCGGCGGCGAGGTGCACAGCTCGTGCAACGAACGAGAGCCTCGCACCGTCAGCGTGTGCTGATCGCGCGAGGCCCTCGTCAGGGACGGATGGTGACAGTCGCTAGGCGGCCGCCTCGGCACCCTTCTTCGGCGGCAGCGAGAACAGCGTTGCGACACCGATGGCGATCAGAATCCAGCCACCAAAGATCACGAACGTCACGATCGCGAGGTCAGGGAGCGTGAAGATCACGATGCCACCGATGATCGAGATGACACCCGACACGATCGACAGCCAGCGCGGCAGCGCCGTGCGGCCGGTGATGCCACCAGCGATGGCCGCGACGCCGTCGAAGATCCAGCCGAATCCGATGACGAACGCGAGCACGAGCAGCGACTGCGCCAGGTTGTTGAGCGCAATGATGCCCGCGACGATGATCAAGACGCCCATGATGCCGACGAACCAACGGATGCCCGTGCTGAGGTTGTCGCTTGTGAAGGCAATGACGAGACGGAAGATGCCGCTCACGACGAGATAGGCACCGAACAATAGGGCGACCGTGATGAGCGTGGCGCCCGGCCACACAAGAGCGGCAACGCCCAGAGCGATTGCCGAGATCGCCGTGGCGATGACAAAGCCGCGCTCAAGCACGACGGGAGAAGGTGCGGCAGTCGTAACAGCCATGGGGCTCCTGCTTTCAGGGTGAACGGTTGCGGGGCGGTCGCACCCGCATCGGTCACAGCCTAGACGCGCGCAGGCTCCGGGCCGAGAGCGAATCGGCGACCGGCGATCTCTGTCGGGCGGATGCGCACCCAGCGGTATTTGAGCGAGGGAATCCACGGGCTCAGCCCCAAGTGTTCGGCGACATCCATTTCGCTTTGACGTTCGACGCGCTCTGCGCGGCCCTTCACGACGACGCTCCAGGCTTCGGCATGGTCCGAACCATCGATCTCAAAGGCCACACGGTCGTTGATCGCTAATTCGAGCAACTTCGTGCCGGGTGCGGTGCGGAAGTACACCGACAAACTGTCATGGACCGCGTAGTTGATCGGAAAGATGTCGACGAGCCCGGCAGCGCTGGCCGCGATTCGGCCGAGGTTGTGCGAGCGAAGCAATTGCCAGCATTCGTCGGCTGTGAGCTCGGTGATTCCCCCGAATCCCATCACCATGGCGGCCTCCTCTCGGCACTTTCATTTCACTGCGACTGCCGTGCGTGCAATAGGGCCGAAGGTCCCTAACCGGAGGTTGTCACCGTGCCCGATACTTCGCACACGGCGGCGAGGGTGTTGTAGACCGTTCCAAACTTTTGCAGGTTACGGTGCAGCAACTCGACGCGGTGCGCGGGTTCGGGGGTCACGAGGTGCAGGGTCTACTCGATTGCGGTGAAGCGTGGGGGAGCATCCGGCTGCCAACGGGTGTCGAGGGCGATGGCGTCACCCGAGTGCAGGGTTGAGTTCGCCGCGTCGGCGTGCGCCGTCACGGTAAAGCCGAGTGGAGCCGCGGGGGTGCTCATCAGCCGAGGCTCGACCCGAGCGCGCCCGTGACGTAGGGCACGAGCCAGATCGCCCACACGACGACCGAAAACCAGTGAAAGCGGTGCAACTCGTTCTCTCGTTGACGCACGAGCACGATGACCGCCCAGGCGAAGTGCACGGCCATGAGAATGAGGGCCACGAGTCCGCTGATGGCCATGACCTGGTTCAGGATGCTCGGTTCAACCCCCGCCGCCCGATTCGCACCGGCGATGAGACTCATGAGGGACGTGCCGCTCGCGTCGGCCGCGAGCCCCAGCCCGAAGAACACGGTGTGCCACGGCTTGAGCGTCTTCTGGGCGCGCTCTGACCACACGCCGATCGTGTAGAAGACGAGCGCGAGCGTGATGAGAATGATGGCGGGAAGCAGCATGCTGTCAGTCTGCGGGCGGGGGCCCGTGGCGCGAGTGATGCGCGCGAAGTCAGGACGAACGTCCCACCCGCGCCCGGCGTAGCCTGAGCATCGTGCGCCCCACCTTTCGCCCCCTGCCCGCGTTCACTCCCTTCATCGCCGTGACGGTCGTGCACCTCATCGCGATTGCGGCGGGTGGTGACCAAATTGTCGCGGCGACGAAGCCGCTGCTCATGCCGGCACTGCTCATCGCGCTCCTCCTGGGTCTGCCGGCGCGGCGGTCAATTCTCCTGGTGTGGGGTGGCCTCGCCCTTGTGTTTTCCTGGCTCGGCGACGTGTTGCTCCAGAGCCCTGGCGACATCGGTTTTCTCATCGGCATGGGAGCGTTCGGCCTCGCGCACCTCGCCTACATCGCGCTCTACCTCGGGCCGTTGCGCACTCGTTGCGCGCCGTGGTGGGGAATTGCCGTTGCTGCTCTGTGGTGGATCGCACTTGTAACGTTTCTGGCACCGAACCTCGGCGGGTTGCTCGTCCCCGTTGCGGTCTATGGCCTCGTGCTCGGGACGGCTGCGGCAACCGCTCTCGGCACGTCCAGACTCATCGCCACTGGTGCGGGCGTCTTTCTCGTCAGTGACACCCTGCTGGGCCTCGACCGCTTTCTTCCGGGTTTCTCATTCGGCGCCGTCGACCTCCTGATCATGTTCACCTATTGCCTCGGCCAGGGACTCATCATCGCGGGTGTCGTGACGGTCGCGCGGCGGCGGGCCGGCTTCGCCAACGCGGGGCAATTAGTGCCGGCCGCATCGCCACAGGAATTGATGTGAGCGCTTCTCGATTAGCCTTTTAGGCGTGAACGATTCGCTTGACTTGCGCACTCGCCCACCCGCGATAGGCGTGATGCGCGAGTGCCTTGCGCGACACGAGCTTGACCCCCCTCAGTCTCGGTTGGCCTGGCTGTTTGGAATGCATCCTCTTCGACCCGACGCGCGGGCGTGGTACCGAGGCGCCCTGGGTGAGCTCGCGGTCGCCCGTCGCCTCGACGCGATGGGGGGCGAATGGGTCGCAATTCACGGTGTTCCGATCGGATCTCGTGGCGCGGACATCGACCACCTGATCATCGGTCCGTCGGGGGTGTACACGATCAACACCAAGAGGCATGCAGATGCCCGTGTCTTCGCCGGAGGCGGTTCGATCCGGATCAACGGGCAACCGACTCAGTACGTGCGAAACTCGCAATATGAGGCCGACCGCGTGGCGAGCAAGCTCTCTGGAGCTGTCCGGTATTCCGTTGAGGTGACTCCGGTCATCGCGCTCGTGGACACAGCAGAAGTCACGTACGGGATGAAGGAACCCATCGTGGCGACTCTCACCGTGTCTCGCCTCACCAGCTGGCTGCAACGGAAGCGGCGAACGCTCAAGGCCGAACAGATTCGCGAACTCTCAGCGGCCGCGGCGCGATTGTCGACATGGGGAAGCCTCCTTGCTGACGGGACGCCTGATGATGAGGTCGTTTGGCGCTTTAGTCAGATCGATCAATCCGTGTCGTGGGCGATTCTCCGCAACCGGCTGTGGATTGTCGCAGCAGTGCTTGTCGGTGGGTCGATTGCTGTCAACGCCATCGGCGCACAACTCAGCGCGGTGCTCGGCTAGTCGTCGACGACGACGGTCTTGATGCGGGAGCCCTGCCCGCGCGTGATCGTGACACGACTCGGTGCCAACCCCAGGTGCTCGGCAAGCACGCGTTCGACGGCGGAGTTCGCCGCACCGTCGACGGCTCGCTCGCGCACGACCACGACGAGAAGCCCATCGTCTCCCGTCTCGACGAGCGGCCCTCGGCGCGAGCCGGGCTTCACGCGGATGCGAAGCGTGCGGGGCATGCCTGGTAGTATCTCAAGGTTGCCGTCTAACGGCCGCGGAGAAAGAGAGCTCGAGCATCCCGCTGCGAGCGCCGCGCAACGAGCAGAGAAGGGGGTCCCTCTATGGCACTGGAATCAGACGTCAAGAAGGCGATCATCGACGAGTACGCAACCCACCCCGGTGACACCGGATCCCCTGAGGTTCAGGTGGCGATGCTCACGCGTCGCATCAAAGACCTCACGGAGCACCTGAAAGAGCACAAGCACGACCACCACTCGCGTCGTGGCCTGCTTCTGCTCGTCGGTCAGCGCCGTCGTCTGCTGGGTTACCTGGCCGACGTCGACATCGAGCGGTACCGCTCGCTGATCGAGCGCCTGGGTCTGCGTCGATAAAGACGCTGCGCCGCTAGCACTCCTGTGCGCTAGCGCGTCGTCGATCGACACCGCGAACTTCTTCTGCGAAGGCCGCCCCCGAGAAATCGGTGGGCGGTCTTCGTGGTTATCGGCCGTGTTGTGGCGTACGGGTTCGGCGACGGATGCTCGCGCTACGGTTCGAGCGCTTCGAGTCGATCGATCATGGGCAGCAGCAGTCGAGCAACCTCGGGCTCGCTGAGCCCCGCTCCACCACCCGACTCGATGACGACGCGCACGACTACGTTGCCGTGTTGCAGCTCGTGACCGCGGTCGGTGAGCCCGCCGTCGTGCTGCCACCCGCTGTGCCAGGTCGGCCGGCCAGTCACGATCGGATCATCGATCGAGTCGTAGCCCACGATCTTTGCGGGCAACATGGTGACGTCGATGTCGCCCTGGGCCGTCGTGATGGTTTCCCACGAGCACAGGCTGTTTGCCGAGTCGATTGCCGCCGTATACGCCTCAGCGCGTTCGGGGTTTTCAAAGACGCGAGCGACGATACGAATACTCGTGTCGCCGCGCTCATAACGGCCGAGATCGACGAGTTGGTCGTCCCGAGCGCCGGAGTCGACACTGGGGTTGCCGCGCACGACGGGCTCGACGCCGAGAGCGAAGCGACACTGCGCATTGGTGGTCTTGATGAGCTGGCGAGCGTCGACGGCCGGGCCAGCCAGCAGAGCGACGGGTTCGGCGTTACCGGCCGCAGTCAGCCCCAACGCGGCAAGGTCGGCCGCGGTGGGTGCCACGCTGCTGGCCTGCTCCGCCGTGAAGCACTCTCCCGTGCATGGCTTGCGGTCGGAGAGGGTTCCGCTCGGCTCGGGCTGAAAGCCTGCTTGTGGGGTGTCATTGCCGTCGAAGACGCCGAAACCTTCCCCGGCAATGAGCGGCCACGACCCCATGTCGGTCGCCATCGTGGTGGCGACGCGGCGAAATGCCTCTTCACTAATCGCGTTGTTGGTCCAAACCAGCAGCCGCACGACGGCGTTCGACCGCAGGGTTTCAACCACGTAGTAGCGGCCTAGTCCGTCGGTTGTCTCGGTCCACCCGATCGCGGCGACGGTCGGTGGAACCTCGAGAGCCGGCATCGGCGTCACTTGGGTGGCCCAATCAGGGCCAACACCCTCATAGCCGTAGCTCGTGCACTGATCGATCAAACCGTGCAGTTCGACGAAGTGTTCTTGGGCATCAGCCGCAGTGTCAAAGAGGCGCAGTGATCGAATCGCGGTTGACGCACCCGATTCGCTCTCGAAACTGGTGAGCCAATAGATCGGGTCATCGGCGGTCGGGCGCGACCCGATCGAAATCGTCACCGGCGCCTCGGTTGCCGTGAAGGCGCA
The DNA here is from genome assembly GCF_033763155.1 of Microcella sp. Lineage (GTDB taxonomy): Bacteria > Actinomycetota > Actinomycetes > Actinomycetales > Microbacteriaceae > Microcella. The sequence goes on along the minus strand of NZ_JANRKZ010000058.1, from coordinate 3,486 downwards.
CGCATCGGGGGTGAGCCCAGAGGTGGTCCAGTAATCGACGGTTTGCTCGTATTGCTCGATCGGGTTCGAGGCGAGGTAGGTGCCGGCCGGGTCGAGCACGACTCCGGTACCCAGTGCTTCCCAGTCCGATGCCTCGAGCTTTGCCTCCCACTGGTGGCCTGCGTTAAAGCAGGGATCGTCGCAGTCGGTAGCCTCGAGCGGAATCGGGCTGCCCGCTTCGCCCTCGAGAAGAGGGGCAGGCGCGACGTACCCGCCGAACCCGCTCGCCAGCGTGTTGTAGAGCACAATGCCGGCGCCGGCGATCGCGGCGAGAATCGCAAGGCCAGCGGCGGTGATGCTGAGCCCGACCACCCAGCGACGCGCAGGCGTCCAGGTTGGTGCCGTGTGCGGAATCGAGGCTGGCATCGACGCGAGACTGCGATATCGCGCGGTGGTGCTCGACGGCTGCGCGAATCCCGGCGGAGGCGAGACCGGTGTCACCTCGAGCGGTGTCGGCGGAGCCCAGGTGTGGCGTGGTACCTCACCCGATGGCGCCGCGGACGATGCGGGGGCCGAGTCAGAGTCGGGCGGCTGCGGTGTCGACACGGGGGCTCCAGCGGCTCAGGGGGTTTGGCGGCGTCTGTTGCTTGACGCTACAACATGAGGCGCCCTCGCGGCAGGCGGCGACGGATGCTCGCGCGAACCCTCACTGACCCCCGAGCTTGGGCAGCACGGCCCTCACCCGAGCTCGCGTCTCATCCACGATCGCGGGGATCGCGGTCGACCGACCACTCATGAGTGAGTCGGCGGTGTAGCGCATGACGCCAGCGAGGATATGCGCCGTGAGTCGTGACTGCTCGCGCACCTCGTCGCGCGACTCTGCGGCATCCGACACCCGCAGCAAGCGGTACTCGATGACCTCGGCGAGTTCCGCTTCAATGCTGGCGAACCGTTCGAACTGTCGCTTCATGAGGTCGGCGCTCGAGGTGATGGCGCGCATGCGCAATCGCATGAGCTCGGCGTCGTGAGTTCCGTCGAGCCCGGGAAGAGTGATGAGCGTAACCGCGTCAGAAAGCAGGTCGGGGCTCGTCGACGCAATGAACGCGCGCACGCGCGATTCGTCGAGGCGCGGTATGTCGGTGCCGATGATCGCGGCGTCTTTCGTGGCGAAGTGATTGAAGAACGTGCGCTGTGACACACCGGCATCGGCGCAAATCATGTCAACCGTTGTGGCATCGAAACCGTGCTGAAGAACGAGCGCCACGGCGCTTGACTCGATGCGGCGGGCGGTAGCCGTGCCGCGAGAAGTGGGCGCACTCGACCGATCGCGGTGCTCGCCGGTCGTGCTCATGGTTCCATCTTCTCGCGGCACGTCGTGATTACTCGTACCGCAGTGATTCGATCGGACGCTGGCGTGCCGCCCGACTGGCCGGCAGGGCACCCGATACGAAGGCGATCGCGCTAATCAGCAACACGACACCGATCAGGCTGGCCGGCTCGAACAAGAAAAGCGAGAGCCCTTCGAGGTCGGCGAGCGGACCAGCGGCGAGCGCCGTGCTCAGGCCCGAGCCAACGAGCATCGCCGCGCCAACTCCGATGAGGCTGCCGATCACCCCAATCGTCACGGCTTCGAGACTGAAGAGCGCGAAGATGCGCGAACTGCCCATGCCCATGGCCTTCATGAGGCCTATTTCCCGCGTGCGTTCTTGCACGCTCATCAGCAGCGTGTTGACGATGCCGAACGCGGCCGCGATGAGTGCGACGATCGCGAAGGCGTTGAGCACACCCGTGATGCCGGCAATGACGGTCGTCACGATGCCGAGCTGGTCTTCTATCGTCTGGGCGCTGAAGCCCGCGTCGTCAAGATCGCTCGTCACCTGGGTGATCTGCTCGTCGCTTAATCCCGACTCGAGGTAGGCGATCGCGATCACCGAGTTCTCGTCGGCACCCTCGATGCCCGCGGTGCGCAGCCTGGCAAGCTCGGTCACGAGAGCGTTGTTGGCTCCGGCGCCGCTCGCGAACAAGCTCGAGCGGCTCACGCCCACGACCTCGGCGGTGATCTCGTGCGTTTCGCCCGTGATGTCGGTCATCCCGATCGTGATGTCGGTGCCCACGGCGTCGTCGGCGCTCGCAAAATCGAGGGCGTCGAGGTAGTCATTGGGCAGCACGACTTCGAACGTGTCGCTCGTCTGGTTGAGTTGGGTGCCCGCTTCGAGGTCGGCAACGGTCACGGCCGACTGTGGGTTGACGCTGAACTCGAATTTCGCGCTCGAGTCGGTGCTCACCCAGTCGGTAGAGATCGACCGCACCGGATCAATGCCGCTGATTCCGTCAATCGCGGCGATTGCGTCGAGATCGTCATCGGTCAACGGTTCGGCATGCGCGCCGGCCAGCGGCGCACCGCCGGCCTGCGAGCTCGACGAGGTTGACGTCTCAGGGTCCCACTCTGCTGGCCCATCGCTCTCGGCGGCAGCCGTGAGGTCTGTTGCCGCCTGAACGAGCAAGACATCGTCGGCGGCGAACGAGTTCACCTGTGTCTCGATGTAGTTCGAGACGCCAGCGCCCAGCGCGGTCGTGATCGTGAGTGTGAAGGCGCCGACGAAGAGCGCGAGCACCGTCAGGGTCGTCCGCAACTTCGAGCGGAAGGTATTGGCGACGGCGGTGCGGGCCAGGTCGATCGCTCTCATCGGGCCACCCCCTCGAGAACGCCAGCGGCGCTGTCGCTCACAATGCGGCCGTCACGCAAGACCACCTGTCGGTCACAGCGCGCGGCGAGATCGTCGTCGTGGGTCACGATCACGAGGGTGATGCCTTTCTCGCGGTTGAGGGTGAACAAGAGGTCTTCAACGATCGCGCCGGTCGCCGAGTCGAGGTTGCCCGTCGGCTCGTCGGCAAAGATGACCGAAGGGTTACCCGCGAGTGCGCGGGCGATGACCGTGCGCTGCTTCTGGCCACCCGAGAGCGTCACGGCTTTCGCCGATGCCTTCTCGGCCAGGTCGAGCGTGCCGAGCACCTCGAGCGCGCGGGCCCGACGGGCTCCGCGGCGCACGCCGCCGATCGTGAGCGGCAGCGTCACGTTCTCGAGCACGCTCTGCTGAGCGTTCAAGAAGAACTGCTGAAAGACGAACCCGAACTCGCGGTTGCGCAAGCGGTTGAGGGCACGGGCTGACAGCGAGCGAGCATCCGTGCCATGAATGCGCACTTCGCCGGTCGAGGGCTCGTCGAGCACGGCGAGCAGGTGCATAAGCGTGCTCTTGCCCGAACCGCTCTTGCCGACGATCGCCACGCATTCGCCGGCGCGGATGCTCAGGCTGACGTCGCTCAGCGCGTCGAAGCGACTCGCGCCGCTGCCGTAGTGCTTCGAGAGGCCCACGGCTTCGAGCGCCGGGGGAGGCGCACTCGGGTGGGGGTCATCGATTGCCATGGTTCTCCTTTGGTGGTGGGGGGGGTGGTGTGAAATTACAGTAACTGCAGGCCAATATGCAGTGACTGCAGTTTTGCTATGAG
>NZ_JANRKZ010000057.1:0-29966 GCF_033763155.1 Microcella sp. | reverse complement strand
GTTGTCACACGCCGCGGGCCTCAAGCCGCGCGAAATCTCGGGCGGCATGGCGCAGCGGGTGTCGCTCGCTCGTGCCCTCGCCCGCGGTCCGGGAGTCCTGTTGCTCGATGAGCCCTTCGGCGCTCTCGACGCCCTGACTCGCTTGACGATGCAAGACCTGCTTGTCGACATCCACCGCGCCGAGCCGGCGACGATCGTTCTCGTCACCCACGACGTCGACGAAGCTCTCGCCCTTGCCGATCGCATCGTTCTGCTGGGAACACGTCACGACCGCGCCGGAGCGACGATCAGCATGATCCTCGACGTGCCCGGCGCCCGACCGCGCGACCGCGCATCTGTGGTCTTGACCCGCTTGCGCGCCAAGCTGCTCGACGCTCTCGGGGTGCCGAGCCACCACGGCGAATAGCTCGCCCCTCTGACTGCACCACCCTGTTCCGCCACCACCCCATCACCCGGTCATCCGACCACCAACCGAAAGGCCACCATGAGTACCCGCACCCGTCTGACCCTGCTGACTGCGACCACCGCGGTAGTAGCCATGGCCATGACCGGCTGCGTCGCCGGTGAAGGCACTGTCGCCCCGGAGCCCACTGAGGGCGCCGAGTGGAGCGACACCACGCTGACCCTCGACTTTGCTACCTACAACCCGCTGAGCCTCATCATCAAAGACCAGGGATGGCTCGAGGCCGAGCTGGGCGATGACGTCACCGTCGAGTGGGTGCAGTCGGCCGGCTCGAACAAGGCGAACGAGGCGCTGCGCGCCGGCGCCATCGACGTCGGATCGACGGCTGGTTCTGCCGCGCTTCTTGCGCGCTCGAACGGTAGCCCGATCCAGGTGATCAACATCTTCACGCAGCCGAACTGGGCCGCGATCGCGGTTCCGACCGGTAGCGACATCACCTCGGTCGCTGACCTCGCGGGCCGCACGGTCGCCGCGACGAAGGGCACCGACCCCTACTTCTTCTTGCTGCAAGCATTGGCAGAAGAGGGCCTCACGCTGGCCGACATCAGCCTGCAGAACCTTCAGCACGCCGATGGCAAGACGGCTCTCGAGACGGGCGCCGTCGACGCGTGGTCGGGTCTTGACCCGCTGCTCGCGACCTCGGTCTACAACGGTGCCGCCGAGATCATCTACGACAACGTCGATTTCAACTCGTATGGCTTCCTCAACGCGACGGAAGAGTTCATCACGAACAACCCCGACCTCGCTCAGCTCGTCGTGAACGCCTACGAGAAGGCTCGCCAATGGGCGCTCGAGAACCCGGAGGAGACCGCGGCGATCCTGGCCGAGGTTGCGGGTATCGACATCGCGATCGCCGAGGCGACCATCGCTCGTACGGTCATCGACATCGACAACGTGCCCGGCGACGCTCAGCGCGACGTGCTGTCGGTCATCGGCCCGATCTTCGTCGAGAGCGGTGACGTTCCCAACCAGGAGCTCATCGACGCGGCACTCGAGGCCCTGTTCAACGACACCTTCGCCCTCGCGGCCGACCCGGATGCGATTGCCTAAGCATGAGCTTCGATGAGCGCGGCGGCGCTCCCGTTCGGCGCCCCTCCACCGAGGGGCGCCGTTCGGCGTCGCTGTTCCAATTTGTAAGCAGTTTTGGATACTCGGCAGCGGGGACCGCCATTTCCGAGCGTTCCCGCTCTCGCGCGAGCCTCGGCACCGTGCTTCTCGGGCTGGTCGTTCCCGTGCTGATCGTCGCGACGTGGTGGGTCGCCGCCGAGTTACCCGAGGTGCCCGACTACCTGCTTCCTTCACCACCCCAGGTTGTGCTCGCCGCGGTCGAGCTTGCTGAGGCAGGCTTATTGGGCACCTACGTCGCTATTTCGGTGCAGAGAGTTCTCATTGGGTTTGCGATCGGAGCGTCGATCGGTCTCGCCGTCGGGGCCATCGTGGGTCTGTCCCCTCTGGCCTCGAAACTGCTCAACCCGACGCTGGGTGCCCTTCGCGCAGTTCCGTCGCTCGCGTGGCTTCCGCTCCTCGTGATCTTCATGGGCATCTTTGAACCGCCCAAGATCACGCTCATCGCCATCGGCGCGGCCTTTCCCGTGTTCACGACTGTTGCGGGCGCTCTGCGACACGTTGATCCGCATCTGGTTGAGGCCGGCCGTGCGTTCGGTCTCACCCGATTCCGTCTGCTCACCGTCGTGCAGCTACCGGCGGTCGTACCCTCGATCGTCTCCGGACTGCGACTCGCCTTAGCTCAGTCGTGGCTGTTCTTGGTGGCGGCTGAGCTCGCCGGCTCGTCGATGGGCCTGGGCTTCTTGCTCATCGACTCTCAGAACAACGGTCGCATTGACCGCTTGTTCCTCGCGATCATCCTGCTCGGCATCTTGGGCAAGACAACGGATGCCCTGGTGGGGTTGGGTGAGCGCGCCCTGCTCAAGAGGTGGGGCTGATCGCGCTAGGCTGAGGGTGTTCGACGTCCTTTAACCACCGTCCAGTGAGGCGGGAAAGGAGGTCAGAGTGGTCGCACGTACTGTGCTGCACGACGCTGACATCACGCGCGCTCTGCGCCGCATCGCCCACGAAGTGCTTGAGAGCCGCCGGGGCGATGGCCGCCTCGTGTTTCTCGGCATCCCAACCCGCGGTGCCACGCTCGCTGCGCGCATTCAACGAATCGTCGACGAGATCGAGCCGGGAGTGTCGAGCGCTGGAGCTCTCGACATCACGCTCTACCGCGACGATCTCGCGCACACGCCCACGCGCACCCCTGCTCCGACTCGTGTGCCCGAGGGGGGTATCGACGACACGATCGTCGTGCTCGTCGACGACGTGCTGTATTCGGGTCGCACCATCCGTGCCGCCCTCGACGCCCTCGTCGATCACGGCCGACCGCGCGCCGTGCGTCTCGCTGTACTCGTCGATCGCGGGCACCGAGAGTTGCCGATTCGCGCCGACTTCGTTGGCAAGAACTTGCCCTCGGCAACCAGTGAGCGCGTCTCGGTGCGATTGACCGAGATCGACGGCATCGATGAGGTGACGATCGAGCCATGAAGCACTTGCTGAGCACGCGCGACCTCAACCGTGAGAGCGCCATCCAGATTCTCGATGTCGCCGAAGACATGGCCCAGACGGCTGACCGCGAAGTGCGCAAGTTGCCGCCTCTTCGCGGCAAGACGGTCGTCAACCTGTTTTTCGAAGACTCCACGCGTACCCGACTGTCGTTCGAATCGGCGGCGAAACGACTGAGCGCTGACGTCATCACGTTCAGCGCCAAGGGCTCGAGTGTGTCGAAAGGCGAGAGTCTGAAAGACACGGCCCAGACCCTCGCCGCCATGGGCGCTGATGCGATCGTGGTGCGCCACCACGACTCGGGGGCAGCGCACCAGCTTGCTCACGCCGGGTGGATCGACGCCGCGATCATCAACGCCGGTGACGGCACCCACGAACACCCGACGCAAGCCCTGCTCGACGCGTTCACGATTCGATCGCGACGGTTCGGCGCTGCCTCGCGCGGACGTGACCTGACGGGGATGCGTGTCGTCATCGTCGGAGACATCGTTCACTCGCGCGTCGCCCGTTCGAACGTGTGGTTGCTCACGACGCTCGGCGCTGAGGTGCATCTCGTTGCTCCGCGCACGCTGCTGCCGCACGGGGTCGAACAGTGGCCCGTGTCGGTTCATGAGCACCTCGACGACGCGCTCGCTCTTGCTCCCGACGCCGTCATGATGCTGCGCATCCAAAGCGAACGAATGCGCGACGCATTTTTTCCGACGGCGCGTGAGTATGCGCGCGTGTGGGGCCTGACGGCCGAGCGGTTCGCTCTGCTGGGCGCGGATACCATGGTGATGCACCCCGGCCCGATGAATCGGGGACTGGAGATTTCGTCCGCCGCCGCCGACTCCGAACGGTCGACGGTGCTCGCTCAAGTCACGAACGGGGTGTCGATTCGTATGGCCGTGCTTTACCTGCTGGTGGCTGGCTCGAGTACCACCGATGCAGGGGGGAGCGAGCGATGAGCGGCATTCTCATTCGCGGGGCAGCGATTCTGGGCGAACACAGCGATGACATTCGCGTGCGCGACGGCGTCATCACGGCGCGCGGCGCCCTCTCACCCGAGACCGACGAGCGCGTCATCGACGCCCAGGGTCTCATCGCGTTGCCCGGGTTGGTCGACCTGCACACGCACCTTCGCGAGCCCGGGGGAGAGGCGAGCGAAACCGTGTTGACGGGAACCCGCGCCGCAGCCGCCGGTGGCTTTACCGCGGTGCACGCCATGGCCAACACGTCGCCTGTGGCCGACACCGCGGGTGTTGTCGAGCAGGTGCAGCGACTCGGAGACCGGCACGGTTACGCCACCGTTCGCCCGATCGGAGCAGTGACCGTCGGACTTGCCGGCGAACAACTCGCCGAGATCGGGGCGATGGCCCAGTCGGCGGCTCGCGTGCGGGTCTTCAGTGATGACGGTCACTGCGTGCACGACGCACTCCTCATGCGTCGCGCACTCGAATATGTCGCGACCTTCGATGGTGTTGTCGCGCAGCACGCGCAAGAGCCCCGGCTCACGGTGGGCGCCCAGATGAACGAGGGCGGGTTGTCAGGTGAGCTCGGTTTGGCCGGTTGGCCCGCCGTCGCCGAAGAAGCGATCATTGCGCGGGATGTTCTGCTCGCCGAACACGTTGGTGCGCGTCTGCACGTGTGTCACCTCTCGACCGCGGGCTCGGTTGACGTCGTTCGTTGGGCCAAAGCTCGCGGCATCGCCGTGACGGCCGAGGTCACCCCCCATCACCTGTTGCTGACCGAAGAGCTCGCTCGTGGATACGACGCACGGTTCAAGGTCAACCCGCCCCTGCGGCGCGATGAGGATGTGCTCGCCCTTCGCGCTGCACTGGCCGATGGCACGATCGACATCGTCGCCACCGACCACGCCCCGCACCCGGTCGAGGCAAAAGAGTGCACGTGGGCCGAGGCGGCCTTCGGCATGGTGGGACTCGAGTCAGCGCTGAGCGTCGTGCAGCACGCCATGGTCGACACTGGCTTGCTCGCGTGGAGCGATGTGGCGCGCGTTCTCTCGTGCGCACCGGCACAGATCGGTCGACTCGACGGCTACGGCGATCCGCTCGAGATCGGCTCGCCCGCCAACATCACGCTCGTCGATCCGTCGGTGTCGCGTTCGTGGTCGACCGCCGACTTGCGCGGCCGCAGCGTCAACACGCCCTACCTGGGTCAACAATTGCCGGGGCGTGTCATGGCCACCGTGCATCGTGGCGTGCTCACGGTCGACGAGGGGTCCCTCGTCGACGCCGACGCCGTTGCTGCCGCCCACGAGGAGGTCGCTCGTGGATAGGCTCGTTCCCTCGCTCATCATCGGCGCGGTCATCCTGACGGTGTTCGTGCTCATGGCCCTCGGGTGGCGAGCCCGCCGACGTCGGCAGTCGGGCCTCGCCCGGCCGGTGCTGGCGCCCGCGTCGCTCGGTTCCGCATCCGTCGCCGCCGATGGCTGGTACGTGGCGACGACACTTGCCGACCAGCCGCTTGAGCGCGTGGCTGTGCACGGCCTGGGGTTTCGCGCGCGCGCGACCGCTGCCGTTCACCTCGAAGGACTCGTGCTCGGCGTGCAGGGGCAAGAGCGCATCTTGATCGCCACTGAGTCGTTGCGCGGTGCCGGCCGTGCGACGTGGGCGATCGATCGGGTCGTCGAACGTGACGGCCTCATTCTCATCGGGTGGATGCTCGGCAACACCCCCGTCGACACCTACCTGCGCGTGCCCGACCCCGCGGCCGCCGCTGCTCTGCTTGCCGGCGTGCAGGCCATGACTCCCGAACCCGCCACCATCACTGCAGAAGGAATCGCATCGTGACGACATCACCCGCCGTTCTCGTGCTCGAAGACGGCACCCGCTACGTCGGTCGCCGCTATGGCGCCGAGGGTCGCACCGTCGGCGAGGCTGTCTTCGCGACGGGCATGAGCGGCTATCAAGAAACCTTGACCGACCCGAGCTACGCCGGCCAGATCGTCGTGATGACGGCGCCGCACATTGGCAACACGGGCATGAACGATGACGACCCTGAGTCGCGGCGCATCTGGGTCGAGGGTTTCGTCGTGCGTGACCCCGCGCGTCGCGTCTCGAACTTTCGCGCCACGCGCAGCCTCGACGACGACCTCGAGGGTCAGGGCATCGTTGGCATTAGCGGTATCGACACGCGCGCACTCACACGGCGGATTCGCGAGAGTGGCGCCATGCGCGCCGGAATCTTCTCCGGTGCTGACGCGGCTCTGAGCGACGACGAACAGCTCGCGATCGTGCGCTCGTCGGCGGAGATGACGGGCCGTAACCTGTCGGCCGAGGTCTCGGTCGAATCGGCCACCGTGATCGCTGCCCAGGGCGAGTCGATCGGCCGACTCGCCGTGCTCGACCTCGGCGTGAAAGAGTCGACGCTGCGCCAGCTCGCCCAGCGCGGGTTTGAGGTGCACGTGCTGCCGCAGTCGGTCACGCTCGACGACGTGCGGGCGATCAAGCCCGTCGCCGTCTTCTACTCGAACGGCCCTGGCGACCCCGCGGCGAGTGACGCGCACGTCGAGCTCTTGCAAGGCGTGCTGCGCGACGGGCTGCCGTTCTTCGGTATTTGCTTCGGCAACCAGCTGCTCGGCCGCGCTCTCGGGTTCGGCACCTACAAGTTGCCCTACGGCCACCGTGGCATCAACCAGCCCGTGCTCGACAAAGCCACGGGTCGCATCGAGATCACGGCGCACAATCACGGTTTTGCCGTGGATGCTCCGCTCGAGGGTGTCGTCGAGAGCCCCGCCGGATTCGGCCGCGTCGAAGTGAGCCACGTCGGCCTCAATGACCAGGTCGTCGAAGGTTTGCGCGCGCTCGACATCCCCGCGTTCTCGGTGCAGTACCACCCCGAGGCGGCGGCCGGACCACACGACTCCACCTACTTGTTCGACCGATTCCGCGACCTTGTCGTGGCTCAGAGTGAAAAGGCCACCGCCTGATGCCCAAGCGTGACGACATCAACAGTGTTCTCGTGATCGGCTCGGGCCCGATCGTCATTGGCCAAGCAGCCGAGTTCGACTATTCGGGCACTCAGGCGTGCCGCGTGTTGCGCGCGGAGGGCATCCGGGTCATTCTCGTCAACTCCAACCCGGCGACGATCATGACCGACCCCGACTTCGCCGACGCGACCTACATCGAGCCGATCACCCCCGAGGTCATCGAAGCGATCATTGCGAAAGAGAAGCCGGATGCGGTGCTCCCGACGCTCGGGGGCCAGACGGCCCTCAACGCCGCGATCGCGTTGCACGAGCGTGGCATTCTTGCGAAGTACGACGTCGAGCTCATCGGGGCCTCGTTCGAGGCTATTCACAAGGCCGAAGACCGTCAGCTCTTCAAACAACTCGTGCTCGATGCGGGTGCCGACGTGGCGCGCAGCTACATTGCGCACACGGTCGATGAGGCGGTCGCGTTCGCCGACGACCTCGGATACCCCCTCGTGATCCGTCCCTCGTTCACGATGGGAGGTCTCGGCTCGGGCTTCGCTCACGACCGCGAGCAACTGATCCGCATGGTCACCGACGGCCTGCACCAGTCGCCGACGACCGAGGTGTTGCTCGAAGAGTCGATTCTCGGGTGGAAAGAGTATGAGCTCGAGCTCATGCGCGACCGCGCCGACAACACCGTGGTTGTGTGTTCGATCGAGAACGTCGACCCCGTTGGCGTGCACACGGGCGATTCGATCACGGTCGCTCCGGCGCTCACGCTCACCGACCGCGAGTATCAGAACCTGCGTGACATCGGCATCCGCATTATTCGTGACGTGGGCGTCGACACGGGTGGTTGCAACGTGCAGTTCGCGGTTGATCCGGCCACGGGTCGTGTCATCGTCATCGAGATGAACCCGCGTGTGTCGCGGTCGAGCGCGCTCGCGTCGAAGGCCACGGGCTTTCCGATTGCCAAGATTGCCGCCAAGCTCGCAATCGGCTACCGGCTCGACGAGATTCCCAACGACATCACCAAGGTCACGCCGGCGAGCTTCGAGCCGACGCTCGACTACATCGTCGTGAAGGTGCCGCGCTTCGCGTTCGAAAAGTTCCCCGGCGCCGACGTCGAACTCACGACGACCATGAAGTCGGTCGGCGAGGCGATGGCCATCGGTCGCAACTACAGCACCGCGCTGCAGAAGGCCCTGCGAAGCCTCGAGAAGCGGGGCAGCAGCTTCCACTGGCAGGGTGAGCCTGGCGATAAGGATGCCCTGATCGCAGCATCCCGAATCCCTACCGATGGCCGCATCGTGACGGTGCAGCAAGCGATGCGCGCGGGTGCGAGCATCGACGAGCTCTTCGCCGCGACCGGAATCGACCCGTGGTTCCTCGACCAGATGCAGCTCATCAACGAGGTTGCGGCCGAGATCGCGGCCGCGCCCGAGCTCACCGGCGAGGTCGTCCGGTACGCGAAAGACCACGGGTTCAGCGATGCACAAATCGCCGAGTTGCGCGGTCTTGACGAGCTCGCGGTGCGCGAGGCGCGGTGGGCAGCGGGAGTGCGACCCGTCTTCAAAACGGTCGACACGTGTGCGGGCGAGTTTCCGGCGCTCACGCCGTACCACTACTCGAGCTATGACGACGAGACCGAGGTCGCTCCGAGCAGCGCTCGCAAGGTCGTCATTCTCGGCTCAGGCCCCAACCGCATCGGCCAGGGCATCGAGTTCGACTACAGCTGCGTGCACGCGAGCTTCGCGCTGCGTGACGCCGGCTTCGAAACGATCATGATCAACTGCAACCCCGAGACGGTCTCGACCGACTACGACACGAGTGATCGCCTCTACTTCGAGCCGCTCACGCTCGAAGACGTGCTCGAGGTTATCCACGCAGAGTCGGCAACGGGCGAGCTCGTGGGAGTCATCGTGCAGCTCGGCGGCCAGACCGCGCTGGGTCTCGCTCACGGGCTCGAGCGGGCGGGCATCCCGATTCTCGGAACCACGCCCGATGCGATTGACCTCGCCGAAGAGCGCGGAGCCTTCTCGCGCATTCTCGACGACGCGGGCCTCACCGCGCCGCGCAACGGCACGGCGACCGACGTCGACAGTGCTGTCGCGATCGCCGACGGCATCGGTTACCCCGTGCTCGTGCGCCCGAGCTTCGTGCTGGGTGGTCGCGGTATGGAGATCGTCTACGACAGCGCGAGCCTTGTCGACTACTTCGATCGGGTCAAAGATCAGGCCATCATCGGGCCGGAGCAGCCCCTGCTCGTTGATCGTTTTCTCGACGACGCCGTCGAGATTGACGTCGACGCGCTGTACGACGGCGACGAGCTCTACATCGGCGGCATCATGGAGCACATCGAGGAGGCCGGCGTGCACTCGGGTGACTCGGCCTGCACGCTTCCGCCCGTCACGCTCGGGGCAACGGTCATCGACCGTGTTCGCGAGGCGACCCGGGGCATCGCTGCCGGTATCGGCGTGCGCGGTCTGCTCAACGTGCAGTTCGCCATTGGTGCGGGTGTGCTCTACGTGCTCGAAGCGAACCCCCGTGCGTCACGCACCGTGCCCTTCGTGTCGAAGGCGCTCGGCATTCCTCTCGCGAAGGCGGCGTCTCTCATCATGACGGGCCGCAGCATCCGCTCGCTCGTCGACGATGGCCTCCTGCCGGCGGGCGACGGGTCGACCGTGCCGCTTGATGCTCCCGTCTCGGTGAAAGAAGCGGTCTTGCCGTTCAAGCGGTTCCGCACGCGTGAGGGTGTCATCGTCGATTCGGTGCTCGGCCCTGAGATGCGCTCGACGGGCGAAGTCATGGGAATCGACAAAGACTTTCCGCGCGCCTTCGCGAAGAGTCAAGACGCCGCGTACGGAGGGCTGCCGAAGAAGGGCGTCGTCTTCGTGTCGGTGGCTGACCGCGATAAGCGGGCTGTCGTGCTGCCCGCGCTGCGCTTGCACCAACTCGGATTCCAGCTATGGGCGACCGAGGGCACCAACGAAGTGCTCGCGCGGTATGGCATTGCGGCGCGCGTCGTGCGCAAGCACAGCGGTGCCGACGACGGTGAGCCCTCGATCGTTGATCTGATCAACGCGGGAGAGGTGGACATCGTCATTAACACTCCGTCGGGTCGTTCAGCGCGCGCCGATGGCATCGAGATTCGCACCGCCACGGTGGCGGCCGACAAGCCGCTGTTCACGACGATTGCAACGGTGGGTGCCGCCGTGGCGTCGCTCGAGACCGCGACCGAACCCGTGACCGTGACGAGCCTGCAGGACTACGCGATCGCCCGGGCGGCCCGCGCATGATCGCCTTTGGTGACCGCCTGAAATCGGTGGTGGATGCTCACGGCCGGTTGTGCCTCGGAATCGACCCGCACACCTCGCTGCTTGAGCAGTGGGGGCTGACGAACGACGCCGAAGGCGCTCGAGCCCTGGCTTTGCGCGCTCTCGATGCCGCCCATGGTCGTGTTGGAATCGTCAAGCCGCAAGCGGCGTTCTTCGAGCGCTTCGGCGCTGCTGGGTACGCGGTGCTTGAAGAGGTCATTCGCACGGCACGTGACGGCGGTTTTCTCGTCATCGCCGACGTCAAGCGCGGCGACATTGGCTCGACGGCGGCGGCGTATGGCGAGGCGTGGTTGTCGCCGGGCTCCCCGCTCGAAGCTGACGCCATGACAGCGGTCGCCTACCAAGGGCTTGGTTCCCTCGACCCGGTGATTGACCTCGCGATCGAGCACGGCAAAGGTGTGTTCGTGCTGACGGCGACGTCAAACCCCGAGGGTCGCGAGGTGCAGCAGTCGGTGAGCGGCAGCGGCCGCTCGGTGGCCGGTCAACTCGCTCGTGATGTCGCCGTGCGCAACGCAGGCGCTCGCGGGTGGGGATCGATCGGTGTCGTCATCGGTGCGACAGAGCCGATCACGGCAAGCGGAATCGACCCTGTGCTGCTGCAGCACACGCCGGTCTTGGGCCCGGGCTTCGGCTACCAGGGCTCTCGCTTGAGCGCGCTCGACTCGGTGTATGGCGTGGCATCAAGTTCGGTCATCCCGACGGTCACCCGCAGTGTGCTCTCGGCCGGGCCCGACGGGCTCGCCGCCGCTCTCGATGCACACCGAGCGGAGCTCGACGCGTGAGCACGCCCATGCCCGAGGTCGACCGGGCCGCGGCATCGCGGGCGGCGATCGCCGCGCGTCGCGCGCGTGCAGCGGTGAAAGAGGCCGTGCGGGCGGGGGAGCGCACCGCGATCGATGTGGCTGAGGCCGCGTGGCGGTCGACGGATGCTCCCGAAGCAAGCATGCGGGTGCCCGAGCTTCTCGGCTCCCTGCGCGGACTCGGTCCGGCGCGGGTTGCTGAGGTTCTCGACGCACTGCAGATCTCGCCCGTCAAGCGGCTCGGAGGGCTTGGCCACCGCCAGCGCACGCGCCTGGCGTCGTGGCTTCGCGCGCGTGAGGGAGTGCCGGGCCGCGGTCGCCTCGTGGTGCTCGCCGGGCCAACGGCCGTGGGCAAGGGCACGGTGTCAACGTTCATTCGCGAGAATCACCCAGACGTACTGTTGAGCATTTCGGCAACGACGCGCTCGCCTCGACCGGGTGAGGTCGACGGTGTGCACTACTACTTCGTCGATGATGCGGAGTTTGACGCGATGATCGACCGGCATGACCTGCTCGAATGGGCGACGGTGCACAATGCGTCGCGCTATGGCACACCGCGCCCGCCGGTCGAGGCCGCACTTGCCTCAGGCCGCAGTGTGTTGCTCGAGATTGACCTGCAGGGCGCCCGTCAAGTGCGCGAGACGATGCCGGATGCTGTGCTCGTCTTCTTGCTTCCGCCGAGTTGGGAAGAACTCGTGCGTCGCCTTGTCGGCCGCGGGACGGAGTCGCCCGACGAGCAATCCCGCCGGCTCGAGACCGCTCGCGTCGAACTGGCGGCCCAAGACGAGTTTGATGTTCTCGTCGTCAACGATGATGTGCGCCGCGCGGCACAAGAGGTCGTAGACTTGCTGGCAGTGCCCAGTGACGGAGCGCGACCGTCGGGTCGCGCCGGCGCGGCGCGATAGCGAGACCCGCAGACGACGTGCTCCGGGCGAAACGAGAGCGAGCATCCCATGGCTGACAAGAACTCCGGCATCATCGAACCCCCCATCGACGAACTGCTGTCGAAGGTTGACTCGAAGTACCAGCTGGTGATCTTCGCCTCGAAGCGTGCTCGTCAGATCAACGACTACTACGCCGACCTTCACGAAGGCAGCCTGTTCGACAACGTTGGCCCGCTCGTCGACTCGACCGTGGATGACAAGCCCCTGTCGGTGGCGTTGCACGAGATCAACGAAGACAAGCTCGTTCTCACGCGCCTCACGGACTAGGTCTCGCGTCGCATGACCGCTCCGACGCCGCACGCCGCGGGTCGCCTCACGGTCGTGCTCGGCATCACGGGCGGCATCGCCGCCTATAAGGCCGTCGGCGTTGCTCGAGAGTTCGTCGTGGCCGGCCACGATGTGCACATCGTGGCCACCGAAGGAGCGTTGCGTTTCGTCGGGCGGCCGACGCTCGAAGCGATTAGCCGCAATCCCGTGCACACCGACCTCTATGAGGGTGTTGCCGAAGTGCGGCACGTCGCTCTCGGTCAACGTGCTGATCTCATCGTGATCGCGCCGGCCACAGCGCACACCATCGCGTCGTTGGCGGCTGGCCTCGCTGGCGATCTGCTCGGCACCACCGTGCTTGCGAGCGCAGCGCCGCTCGTCATTGCTCCGGCGATGCACACCGAAATGTGGGAGCACCCGGCAACGGTGGCCAATATTGCGACGCTCCGCTCGCGCGGGGTGACGATCGTCGGCCCCGATTCGGGGCGGCTGACGGGCGCCGACGTTGGGGCCGGGCGAATGTCGGAACCGTCGACAATCGCTGCCGCCGCGCTCGCGGTCGTGGGGCCACGCGATCTCGTTGGGCGCAGCATCCTGATTTCTGCGGGCGGAACCCGCGAGCCGCTCGACCCCGTGCGCTTCATCGGCAATCGTTCGAGTGGGCGCCAGGGCGTTGCTCTCGCCGAGGCGGCTCTGGCCCGCGGGGCGTCGGTCACGCTCGTGGCAGCACACCTTGAGGTGGATGCCCCGGCCGGCGCGACGGTGGTGACTGTGGGCACGACGAGCGAGCTGCAATCGGCGATGCGCGAGGGCGCCGCCGAGGCCGACACGATCATCATGTGCGCCGCGGTCGCCGACTTCCGACCGACGAGCGTTGCCGACGGCAAGATCAAGAAAGACGCGGTGGGTCAAACCTTGAGTCTCGAACTTGAGCGCACTCCGGATGTTCTCGCCGGGCTCGCCGCCGATCGACGAGGTGGCCAGCGGGTCGTGGGGTTTGCCGCAGAAACCGAGGCAGACGACGACCGCTTGCAGCACATTGCAGCCGACAAGGCGCGCCGCAAGGGTGTCGACCTTCTCGTCGTCAACCGTGTGAGCGAGACCGAGGGTTTCGGTACACCGACCAATAGCGTCACGATGCTCGACGGCGACGGTACCGTGGTAGCACGGGCGGCGGGCGACAAGTTGTCGGTCGCGCACCGTATTCTCGACCTGCTGGTCTAGCCGAACGTGTTCGGCGATACCGTGCATTTCGCCGTTCGATGACAGGAATTCCATGACCGCGTTGCGACTGTTCACTTCTGAATCGGTCACCGAGGGGCATCCTGACAAGATCTGCGATCAGATCTCTGACAGCATTCTCGACGCCTTGCTCACGGTTGACCCGCAGAGCCGCGTCGCCGTCGAAACCCTCGTGACGACGGGGCTCGTGCACGTCGCCGGTGAAGTCACCACGAGTGGATACGTCGACATCCCGGGCATTGTGCGTCAGCGTGTCACCGACATCGGGTACACGTCGAGCGATGTGTGGTTCGACGGCCGCTCGTGCGGGGTGTCCGTCTCGATCGGCGAACAATCACCCGACATTGCGCAAGGCGTCGATGCGGCCTTCGAGTCGCGTGAGGGCGACAGCACCGACGAAGGTGATGTGCAGGGCGCGGGTGACCAAGGCATCATGTTCGGCTACGCGACCAATGAGACGCCCCAGTTGATGCCCCTGCCGATTTGGTTGGCACACCGACTCGCTGAACGTCTTGCCGACGTGCGCAAGCAGGGCGTGCTCGACTACCTCGCACCGGATGGCAAGACCCAAGTCACGGTCGGGTACGACGGTTCCGTGCCCCGCACGGTCGAGACTGTTGTGCTCTCGACGCAGCACATGCCATCGGTCTCGACTCAGCAATTGCGCGACGACGTTCGGCGCACGGTCATCACGCCCGTTCTCGAGGCGGCCGGCTTCGACGCGACGACGCCGCGCGTGCTCATCAACCCCACCGGTCGGTTTGAGATCGGCGGGCCGCAGGGAGACGCGGGCCTCACCGGCCGCAAGATCATCGTCGACACCTATGGCGGCGCGTCTCGGCATGGTGGTGGTGCATTCAGCGGCAAAGACCCGTCGAAGGTTGACCGCTCGGCCGCCTACGCCATGCGCTGGGTCGCCAAAAACGCCGTTGCGGCGGGTCTGGCCGATCGCCTTGAGGTGCAGGTTGCCTATGCCATTGGCACGGCGGCGCCGGTGGGCCTCTATGTCGAAACGTTCGGCACGGCCCACGTCGATGAATCGCGCATCATCGACGCGATTCGAACGGTGTTCGATCTGCGCCCCGGTGCGATCATTCGCGATCTCGACCTGTTGCGACCCATTTACGCGCAAACCAGCACGTACGGGCACTTCGGCCGCGAGCTGCCTGACTTCACCTGGGAGCGTCTCGACCGCGTCGACGCACTGCGCAGCGAGGCCGGTCTCTAAGGTGCCGTCGGCATCCATTGCACGGGTGCTGCTCGATTCACCCCTGCCGCAGCTCGACCGACTCTTTGACTACACGATTCCCGAACGGTGGCGCGAGCAGGCGCTTCCGGGCGTACGGGTGCTCGTGCCGTTGCGATCGGCAGGCCGTCAAGCGAAGGGCTTCATTGTCGAGGTCGTCGATGAGGTGGGTTACGAGGGCGTGTTGAGCGAGCTCGACGAAGTGGTCTCGCCCGCTCGCGTGCTCGACCCCCAGGTGTGGCGACTCATCCGACGCGCGACCGATCGGGCCGCGGGCGTGGCAAGTGACCTCGTGCGGTTGGCCGTTCCGCCGCGTCAGGTTCGGGTCGAGAAAGCGTGGCTCACTCGCCGCGCTGAGTCGCCCGAGGCTCGCGACGTCAGGAACGCCCAGCGGCCGGTCGCGCCGGTCATCACGGGGTATGCACCGGAGGCCTTCGCCGAGGTTGTGCGCGCCCATGACGTGCTCTCTGCTCCCGGCGATGACCGCGGTTCGGCAGCGCGGCGCATTGCCCTGGCGGCGATCGCGGCGCCCATCGAGATTGCGCCGGGGGTGTGGGTTCCCGCGAGTCTTCGTACCCTCGCAGAACTCGCGGTCGCCACGCTCGCGGCGGGCCGCAGCGCCATCGTGAGTGTGCCCGACTATCGCGATCTCGATCACCTCGCCGCGTGCCTCGGCCTTCTCGTTTCGGGCGATGACGTGGCGCGCATTGACGCAACCCAGCCGGCCGCCGACCGCTACCGCGCGTTCTTGCGCACGCTGGATGACCGGCCGGTGATTGTCGTCGGCAATCGCTCGGCCTTGCTCGCTCCGGCCCCCGCGCTCGGGCTCATCGCCGTGTGGGACGACGGAGACTCGCTGCATGTCGAACAGCATGCGCCGGGCATCCACAGTCGCGATCTCGCGCTGCTTCGCCAAGAAGATTCGGGATGCGCGCTCGTGTTCGCCGCCCACGCGCGCAGCACCGATGTGCAGCGCCTCGTCGAAGTCGGGTGGCTCACGGCTGTCGAGCCAAGCGGCCACTGGCGCCGCCGCATCACGCCGACGGCACAGCAAACGGGTGGTGAGGCCGCCGCGGCGCGCGCACGAATTCCGTCGAGTGCGTGGCGCACGGTCTCCGACGCCCTCCAGCATGGGCCCGTGCTCGTGCAGGTGGCTCGGCCGGGGTACGCGCCGCGATTGGCGTGCGCCGATTGTGGAGAAACGGCACGCTGCATGACCTGCCAGGGGCCGTTGGGGGTCGCGAGGGCGGGCGCCATGGCGTCGTGCCGGTGGTGCGGCGCGCTCGCTGCGGCCTGGCGATGCGGAACGTGCCAAGGTGAACGCTGGCGCACCGTCGGTCGCGGGGCGAGCCGCACGGCCGATGAGTTGGGCCGCGCCTTTCCCGGGGCCCGGGTCGTCGTGTCTGACGGCACGACGCCACTGCAGAGCGCACCCGGTGGGCGAACGCTCGTCGTCGCCACGCGCGGCGCAGAGCCACTCGTTGCCGGTGGCTACCGTGCGGTTTTGCTTCTCGATGGCGAGAGCATGCTCGCTCGTGAGAGCTTGCGCGTCGTCGAAGACTGTGTGCGGTGGTGGTGCAATGCCGCCGCACTCGCTGCGACAGACGCCCCTGTATTGCTCGTGGGTGTCGGGGGAGCAGTCGCCACAGCGCTCGCGACAGGGCACCCCGAGCGCATCGCCGCGGCAGAGCTCGCCGACCGCCGCGTGCTGCGATTTCCCCCTGCCGTGCGTGTTGCGGCCCTCGCCGGAACGCCCGAGGCCGTCACGCGGGCCACGCACGCTCTCGGCGACCTCGAGGGCGTCGATGTGCTCGGCCCGACCGAGCTTGACGACGGACGTGTGCGGGCGATCGTTCGCCTCGACTACGCCCGCGGCGCCGAGGTGGCCGCACGACTGAAGGCCGAACTTGTTCGAGGCGCGACGGCGCGCGCCCCCCGGCCCTCGGGTGCTCCGCCTCGCCGCCGAGTTCCCGCGCTGCGAGTGCGGTTTGACGACGCCGAGCCTTTCGACGACCCGGGCGGCCGCCCGGTCAGCGCGTGACCCTTGTGCGAAAGCGTTGCGCGCGGTCGGGCGTCGAGCGGGCATCCGGTTGAATGGACTCATGCCCGCTCTGCGTCTCGTCGTTGCCGGTAGCCCTTCGGCTGCTGTGCCCACGCTCGCGAGCCTCGCCGAGAGCGAGCACGGGATAGTCCGCGTGATTACTCGGCCGGCATCACCTCAGGGCCGCAAGCGCGTGCTGACCCCCACGCCGGTCTCCGATGAGGCTGAACGCCGAGGCCTGGCGGTGCTCGAAGCGCGGCGGCTGAGTGAGATCGAGAACGAGCTGCTGCCGCTTGATGTCGACCTCGGAGTGATCGTTGCCTACGGTGCGCTCGTGCGAGAACCGTTGCTGTCGTGGCCTCGGTTGGGCTGGATCAACCTGCACTTTTCGCTGCTGCCGCGCTGGCGTGGTGCAGCCCCCGTGCAACACGCCGTCATCGCGGGTGATGCCCAGACCGGCGCGACCGTCTTTCAGCTCACCGAAGGCCTCGATGAGGGTGACTGGTATGCACGCCTCACGACGCCCATTGGAGCGCACCGCACCGCCGGGTCACTGCTCGATGAGTTGAGTGTCTCAGGCGCCGCACTCGTGTGTGACGTTGTCGATCAGCTCGCGAGTGGCACCGCCGTGGCGCGACCGCAAGAGGGCGCGGTAACTCTGGCACCCAAACTCAGTCGCGACGATGCTGCGCTGCACTGGAGCGAGAGTGCCGAGACCGTGCACAGCCGCATGCGCGGCGTGACTCCCGAACCCGGTGCGTTTACTCACGCCGACGGGCAGGTGATCAAGGTGCTCGACGCGGTTATCGCCCGGGATGCTGCGCCGCTACCGCCCGGACACCTGCGTCGTGACGGCTCGCGCCTGCTCGTAGGCACGGCCACGCTTCCTCTCGAACTCGTGCGTGTGCAACCCGCGGGTAAGCAGGCGATGGCGGCTCTCGATTGGGCTCGGGGACTGCCGGCTGATCAGTTTCCGGTGTTCGCGTGACCGGGCGACCGCAGTCGGTGGGGTCGAAAGCACGCGCGCACACAACGGCTACGCCGCGCCAGGTCGCCTTCGATGTGCTGCGAGCTGTTGCCGATGACGACGCGTATGCCAACCTGCTTTTGCCCACGCGGTTGCGGCGCGCACGACTCGTCGGGGCTGATGCGGCTTTCGCGACCGAACTGACCTATGGCACCCTGCGTCGGCGTGGCCACTACGATCGCATCATCGCGCGCGCCGCGGGGCGCTCGGTCGAGGCGATCGATGCGGTGGCGCTCGACCTTCTTCGGCTCGGCGCGCACCAGTTGCTCGGCATGAGCACCCCCGCCCACGCCGCGGTGTCAGAGACGGTCGAGCTCACGCGTCGTGCCCGTGCCGCTCGCACGACCGGGTTTGTCAATGCCGTCTTGCGCACGATTTCGCGTGACGACGACCTGACGTGGACGGCCCGCTTGCTCGACGGCGTGACTGACCCCGACGAGCGCGCCGCGATCGAGCACGCGCACCCCGCGTGGCTCGTGGGGGCCCTGCGTGCCGCGCTCGCGCGCGAAGGCCGGGAGCACGAACTCGAGGCCCTGCTCATCGCCGACAACGTCGCGCCTCGCGTCACCCTTGCAGCACTTCCCGGGTTCAGTGAACCCGATGAGCTGGGTGACCGCACACCGTATTCGCCGGTGGGTGCACGCTCGGTCGCTGGTGACCCGGCTGCGCATCCCGATGTCGCTGCGGGCCGTGCGCGCGTGCAAGACGAAGGCTCGCAGTTGGCTGCTCTCGTACTGTCACGGGCTCGGCCGGTAACGCCGGGAGAGCGGTGGCTCGACCTCTGTGCGGGCCCCGGAGGCAAAGCTGCGCTGCTCGCCGCCGAGGCCCGTGCTGCGGGTGCGACGCTCACCGCGAACGAAGTGGTGCCCGCGCGGGCCGACCTGGTGCGCCGTGCACTGCACGCAGTTGATTCCACGATCGAGGTGCGCGTCGGCGACGGTCGAGAGATCGGCGCGCTCGAGCCGAACAGCTACGACCGCATCTTGCTCGACGCGCCCTGCACGGGCCTCGGGGCCTTGCGTCGTCGTCCCGAAGCCCGCTGGCGAAAGACCGCTGATGACGTCGCCCCGCTCGCGACGCTGCAGGGTGAGCTTGTGCGCAGCGCTCTCACCGCGCTGAAGCCCGGAGGGGTGCTCGCCTATGTGACGTGCTCGCCGCATCCCGACGAGACGACGGCAATCGTGGATGCCCTCCTCGCCGAGAGCCCCACCGACGTCGCCCCGCTCGACACTCTGGCCGTGCTCGCCACCATTACTCGAACCCCGCTCGACCTCGGCGAGCTCGCGCACGGAGCCGCGCAGCTCTGGCCGCACCGTCACGGAACCGATGCGATGTTCATCCAGCTCTTGACGCGTCGGTCGTCGCTGTGACGCAGATGAGTACGCTGGCGACGTGACTGTGCGTATCAACCCGAGCATCCTGTCGGCCGACTTCGTCAACCTGCAGCGTGATGTCGAGCGCATCGCGAGTGCCGACCTTGTGCACGTCGACGTCATGGATAACCACTTCGTGCCCAACCTGACCTTTGGCCCGCAAATGGTGGGCCGGTTGCAGGCGATCGCCCCTGTTCCGCTCGACGTACACCTCATGATCAGTGACGCGGATCGTTGGGCACCGGGGTACGCCGAATTGGGCGCGTTCTCGGTCACCTTTCACGCCGAAGCAGCGACCGATGTCGTCGAAACGGCGAGGGCCTTGCGTGCGCGCGGCAGCAGGGCGGGCCTCGCCGTCAAGCCCGGCACGTCGGTCGAGCCCTACCTCGACCTGCTTCCTGAGTTTGATCAGGTGCTCGTCATGACGGTCGAACCGGGTTTCGGGGGGCAATCGTTTATGGCCGAGACGATGCCCAAGCTGCGTGCACTTCGGGAAGCGGTCGATCGGCACGGACTCGACGTGTGGCTGCAGGTCGACGGGGGAATCGCCCTCGACACCATCGGCATTGCTGCCGAGGCCGGTGCTGACACGTTTGTCGCGGGGTCGGCGGTCTACGGGGCCGCGAACGTCGAGTCGGCGATCGCCGAGCTACGGGCTGCGGCCCAGTCGCACCAGCACTGAGCGGCGCATTCGGCATACACCGAGGTCTGGTTGGATGGAGTCATGAGCCAGAACACGAAGCCCGAAATCGACTTCTTCGAGGGCCCCACGCCCGCTGACCTCGTCATCACCGACCTCGTTGTCGGCACGGGCGCTGAAGCGCAGCCCGGTTCGACCGTCGACGTGCATTACGTCGGTGTTGAGTTCGAGACGGGCGAAGAGTTCGACGCCTCGTGGAACCGCGGGTCGTCGATCAACTTTCCCCTCGGTAGCCTCATCGCCGGCTGGCAGCAGGGCATTCCCGGCATGAAGGTGGGCGGTCGTCGCCAGCTGGTTTGCCCGCCGCACCTCGCCTACGGCCCCGCCGGAGGCGGTCATCGACTCTCGGGCAAAACTCTCGTCTTCGTCATCGACCTGCTGGGCGTTTCTTAGTCCTCTCGAAGAACGCACTGCGCCAGGCCGGTACCCTGGGGCGGTGAAGACTTTCGACGGGCTGTTTGCTGAGCTGAGTGAGAAGGCGCGACTGCGCCCCGAGGGCTCGGGCACCGTTGCGCAGCTCGATGCGGGCATCCACGCCATTGGCAAAAAAATCGTCGAAGAGGCCGCCGAAGTGTGGATGGCCGCCGAGTACGAGAGCAACGAGTCGACGGCTGAAGAGGTTTCGCAGCTGCTCTACCACCTGCAGGTGTTGCTCGTCGCGAAAGGGCTGACCCTCGACGACGTGTACAAGCACCTTTAACGCCCGCCACCACGACCAGCGCCCCACACGGCGCACCGCTCACGAAGAGACAACGCCATGCTGAGAATTGCGGTACCCAATAAGGGTTCGCTTTCCGAGACCGCCGTCGAGATGCTCGTCGAGGCCGGGTATATCGGTCGTCGTGACCCGCGTGCCCTCACGGTGAGTGACCCGCGCAACGGTGTCGAGTTCTTCTACCTTCGCCCGCGTGACATTGCCACTTACGTGGGTTCGGGCGCGCTCGACGTCGGCATCACGGGGCGTGACCTCCTGCTCGATTCCGGGTCGGCCGCGGTCGAGATTCAGCCGCTCGACTTTGGCGGGTCAACGTTTCGCTTTGCGGCTCCTCCCGGAACCGTCTCGCAGCTGAGTGATCTCACCGGATTGCGCATTGCGACGAGCTATCCCAAGCTCGTTGGCGACTTTCTGGCGCAACACGGGGTCTCCGCACAGATCGTGAAGCTCGATGGCGCCGTCGAGGTCTCGAATCGACTGGGAGTCGCGGATGCGATTGCCGACGTCGTCGAGACGGGGTCGACTCTGCGTGCTCAGGGCCTGGAGATTGTCGGGCCGGTGATTCTCGAATCGACCGCGGTGCTGATCAGTGCACAGCCCGAGCGTGCCGGCATCGCCACGCTCCAGCGTCGCTTGCAAGGGGTCTTGGTCGCTCGCCAGTACGTTCTCATCGACTACGACCTTCCGATCGCGCTTCTCGAGCGCGCCCAAGCCATCACTCCCGGGCTTGAGTCGCCAACCGTCTCACCGCTCGCCGACGGCTCGTGGGTTGCCGTGCGCGCTATGGTTCCGCGTGACGAGACCAACCACGTGATGGATGAGCTCTACGAGCTCGGTGCGCGGGCGATTCTCGTCAGCTCGATTCACGCCGCCCGCATCTGATGAGCGTTTCGGTGCGCGTCATCCCGTGCCTCGATGTTGCTGCAGGCCGGGTCGTTAAGGGCGTCAACTTTCTCGACCTGCGTGACGCGGGCGATCCCATTGAATTGGCGCGCACCTACTACGAACAGGGAGCCGACGAGATCACGTTTCTCGATGTGAAGGCGACCGTCGACAATCGCGACACTATGTTCGATCTCGTGCAGGCCACGGCCGAGCAGGTGTTCATTCCCCTCACGGTCGGCGGGGGAGTGCGCACTGTCGACGATGTTGCTCGGTTGCTCGCCCACGGCGCCGACAAAATCGGAGTCAATAGCGCGGCGATCGCCCGCCCCGGACTCATTGACGAGATTGCCGATCGTTTCGGGGCTCAAGTGTGTGTGCTCTCGCTCGACGTGACGCGCGACACCGACGCGCCGAGCGGATTCGTCGTGACGACTCACGGCGGTCGCGAGCGCACAGCGATCGACGCCATCGGGTGGGCGCGTGAAGCGATCGAGCGAGGCGCGGGGGAGTTGCTCGTCAATTCGATTGACGCCGACGGCACCAAAAACGGCTTCGACCTCGAACTCATTGCCGCCGTGGCTGAGTCGTCGACCGTGCCCGTCATCGCTTCGGGGGGAGCGGGAGCGCTCGAACACTTTGCGCCTGCTGTCGCGTCGGGTGCGCATGCGGTGCTCGCCGCGAGCGTTTTCCACAACGCCGAACTCACTGTCGGTCAGGTCAAAGATGCGCTGCGCGCAGAAGGGATGAGCGTGCGATGAACGAGGGTGACATCGACGCCGTCGTGGCTCGAGTTCGCTTTGACGCTGCCGGCTTACTGCCCGCGGTCATCCAACAGCACGACACCCGTGAGGTGCTCATGGTGGGGTGGATGAACGCCGAGGCCTTGCGCAGAACGCTAACGGAAGGTCGGGTGACGTTCTGGAGCCGCTCGCGGCAAGAGTTTTGGCGAAAAGGCGACACGAGTGGCCACGTGCAGTACGTGCGTGGTGCGGCTCTTGACTGCGACGGAGACACGGTGTTGGTGTCCGTCGAGCAAGTGGGCGTGGCTTGCCACACCGGGGCTCGTTCGTGTTTCGACGTCGACCCTCTCGCCCCCACGATCGGAGCCCCCGCATGAGCGAGACGACGCGCGACGAGTTTGCACACCAGGTGCGCCATGCCCGCGTGGTGCCGGTCATCCGCACGCTCTTCGCTGACGCCCTCACGCCAGTCGGCTTGTATCGCTCGCTCGCCGAGGGGCGCACCGGCACCTTCTTACTCGAGTCTGCGGAGCAGGGCGGTATCTGGTCGCGGTACTCCTTCGTGGGTGTTCGATCGTTCGGCGTGCTCACCGAACGGGATGGCGAGGCCGTCTGGCTCGACGGCACGATCGACGCGGATCGCGCGTTTGGCGCACCCATGCCTCGGTCGACGTTGGCGGCGCTCGACGCGCTCTACGCGCGCTGGCGCTCACCCGAGAATCCCGAGCATCCGCCCCTGACCGGCGGGCTCGTGGGCTTTATTGGGTGGGATGCTGTTCGCCAGGTTGAACACTTGCCCGACGCCCCCGCCGCTGACTTTGCGTGTCCCGAGCTCGCCATGGCCTTTGTCAGTGAGCTCATCGTCATGGACCACCGTCAAGGCACCGTCTCGTTGATCGCGAGCGTTCTGGCCGACGGAACCCACGACGACGACACCCTGTGGGCGGATGCTCAATCCCGGCTCGATGCCCTAGAAGCCGCTCTTGCCGCCCCGGCCGAGCCGAGCATCGCCCGCATCGACCTCGACACCGTTCCTCAGCCGCGCCATCGCTCAACACCGGCCGAGTTCTTGGGGGCAGTAGAGCGATCGAAAGACTTCATTCGCGACGGCGACGTCTTTCAGGTGGTCATTGCCCAGCGGTTTGACCACGAGCTGACGGCGAGCCCGCTCGATGTTTATCGGGTGCTGCGCGCGCTCAATCCTTCGCCCTACATGTATGTCTTGGCGCTCGAGACTGCGGACGGCAGTCCGTATGCCATTGTCGGGTCGTCACCCGAGGCGCTCGTCAAGGTCACCGACGCACGCGTGTACACGCATCCCATCGCCGGTTCCCGACCTCGTGGTGATACCCCTGAGCACGACGGTGAGCTCGCTGACGAGTTGTTGGCTGACCTCAAAGAGCAGGCCGAACACTTGATGCTGGTCGACCTCGGCCGCAATGATCTTTCCAAGGTCTGTCGGGCAGGTACCGTCGAAGTGACCGAGTTCATGCAGGTGGAGCGATTCAGCCACATCATGCATCTCGTGTCGAGCGTCGAAGGTGACTTGCGCGACGACGTCACTCCGATCGACGTGTTTCGGGCGACCTTCCCGGCCGGCACTCTCAGCGGCGCCCCCAAGCCGCGCGCACTCGAGATCATCGACGAGCTCGAGCCGGCTCGGCGAGGCGTCTACGGCGGTGTCGTTGGCTACTTCGCGTTCTCCGGTGACCTTGACCTCGCGATTGCCATTCGCACGGCGTTTCTCGCTGAGGGGGTCGCTCGGGTGCAGGCAGGTGCCGGTCTAGTCGCCGACTCCGTGCCACAGACGGAGTATCAAGAAACACTCTCGAAGGCGGCAGCGCCTCTGCGCGCCGTTGCCATCGCAAATGCCCTGACGCGCGGGGCCCACGCATGACGGCGGCTCGTCGGGTTCGACTGCTCGCGCTGATGTCGCCCATCGTCGTCGCCGCGGTGGCGATGCTCGCGTGGACCCAACCCTGGGTCGAGCTGCAGCTGACAGACGGGCGCACGGTCATTGCTGCGGGAGACGCCACGGCTCCCGCTGTGCCGCCGTTCGCTCTCGCGGGGCTTGCCCTCGTCGGAGCGTTGACCCTCGCTGGCCTGGTCTTCCGCATCATTCTGGGCCTCTTGCAGTCTTTGCTCGGCGTGGGGCTTATTGCGTCAGGGATGCTCGCGGTCAGTGACCCGGTCGCTGCCTCGCTCGCGCCGCTGACGGCCGCAACAGGTGTCGACGGCCTCGACTCGGTGCGGGCGCTGGTCGAGTCGACTTCGGTCTCGGCGTGGCCGTGGGTTGCCATCGTGGCGGGTGGCGCCGCGGTTGTTGTTGGCATCGCGATCGCGGCGACAGCATCCCGTTGGCCGCAGCGGACTCGACGGTTCGATGGCGTGAAATTTGCGGCTGAGCCGACTGACGCTCGAACAGATCGACTCGACGCCTGGGACGCGTTGAGCGACGGCGACGACCCCACAGCACGATAGACTGACCGAGCACTGACCGACCATCCAGGAGTGACGATGAACGCGCAGAACGACCCCGGCCACGGCGACTCACCCGCTGCCTGGACCGCCGTGACGATCATGCTCATCGGCTTCTCGATTGGCACGGTCGCCTTCTTCTTCGCCATCGAGTGGCTGGTGTGGGCGAGTGCTGCCCTCGTGCTCGTCGGCTGGGCCATCGGCGGCATCATGGCAAAGGCCGGCTACGGCGTGAAGGGCCCCAAGTTCACGCCGAAGGCGCACTCCTAGGTGCTCGCCGGTCTCGTCGCCGGCGCGCTCGACGACGCGGCCCGACGGCGTGAAAGCCGGTCGCTTGCCGATGTCGAGCGACTCGCCCTTGCCGCGGTTCCCGCCCTCGACGCGCGCGCAGCCCTCGAGCGTGGCCCCCACATCAAGGTGATTGCGGAGGTCAAGCGGGCGAGTCCGTCGCGCGGCCCGCTCGCGAGCATCCCTGATCCCGCTCTCTTGGCGCGACAGTATGCCGAGGGTGGCGCATCGGCAATCAGCGTGCTGACCGAAGAACGTCGCTTTGGCGGCAGTCTCGCCGATCTCGAAGCGGTTCGTGCCGCGGTGAGCGTGCCGGTGTTGCGCAAAGACTTCATTGCCGAGCCCTACCAAGTGCTTGAGGCGCGGGCTGCGGGTGCCGACCTGGTGCTGCTCATCGTTGCCGCGCTCGACGACGCGCAGTTGCGTGAGTTGCACACGCTCATTCTCGAACTCGGCATGACGCCGCTCGTCGAGACCCACGACGCCGACGAAGTGCGGCGCGCGGTTGACCTGGGGGCACACGTCATTGGCGTGAATGCCCGAGACCTCAGCACCTTCGAGCTTGATCGCGACCTTTTCGGGCGTCTCGCGCCCCGTATTCCCGACGGCACCGTACGCATCGCCGAGTCGGCCGTCAGCTCGGTCGCAGACGTCGAGCACTACCGTCGAGCAGGAGCCGATGTCGTGCTGGTCGGCGAAGCACTCGTCACGGGTGGCGATCCTGTCGCCACTCTCAATGAATATCTGGCGGTCTCATGAAGCTACGCGAACAGGTCGGCCCCTACTTCGGTGAGTTTGGGGGTCGCTTCGTACCCGAGTCACTCATCGCTGCCCTCGACGAGCTCGATGCTGCCTATCAGGCCGCCCGTGTCGACCCGTCCTTCGCCGCTGAGTTGACTGAACTCCACCGCAGCTATACCGGTCGACCGTCGATCATCACCGAAGCCAAGAGATTCGGCGAACACGCCGGTGGCGCCCGCGTCTTTCTGAAGCGCGAAGATCTCAATCACACGGGCAGCCACAAAATCAACAATGTGCTGGGTCAAGCGCTCTTGGCGAAGCGTCTCGGCAAGACGCGCATCATCGCCGAGACGGGTGCGGGGCAGCACGGCGTTGCCAGTGCCACGGCCGCAGCGCTCTTCGGGCTCGAGTGCGTGGTCTACATGGGCGAGGTCGACACCGAACGGCAAGCGCTCAACGTCGCGCGCATGAAGCTTCTCGGGGCCGAGGTGATCCCCGTCACGGTCGGTTCTCGCACCCTGAAAGACGCGATCAACGAGGCTCTGCGTGACTGGGTCGCGAACGTCGAGACGACGCACTATCTGCTCGGTACCGTCGCGGGACCGCATCCGTTCCCGACGATGGTGCGCGACTTCCACTCGGTCATCGGCGTCGAAGCGCGCGAACAACTTCTCGCGCTCACAGGCCGCTTGCCCGATGCCGTCGTGGCGTGTGTCGGTGGTGGTAGCAACGCCATGGGTATCTTCCACGCCTTCCTTGACGACGAGAATGTGCGCCTTGTCGGCAATGAGGCCGCCGGTGACGGCGTCGACACTCTCTTTCACGCGGCGACGATCACGATGGGGCGGCCGGGCGTGTTGCACGGTGCCAAGAGCCTCATGCTGCAAGACGACGACGGCCAGACGATGGAGTCTCACTCCATCTCGGCGGGCCTCGACTATCCGGGAGTCGGCCCCGAGCACGCGTGGTTGGCGTCGATCGGGCGTGCCGAGTATCGCCCCGTCACTGATGCCCAGGCGATGGATGCCCTGCGCCTCCTCAGTCGCACCGAGGGCATCATCCCGGCTATCGAAACGGCGCATGCTTTGCACGGTGCACTCGAACTCGGCCGCGAGTTGGGGCCGGAAGGCATCGTGCTCGTGTCTCTCAGCGGACGCGGTGACAAAGACATGGAAACGGCAGCGCGATACTTTGGCCTGCTCGACGCGGCGGCCGCGACTGCTGAGTCAGGAGACCAAACATGAGCGCCGTCGCCGACGTGATTCGCACGCGAAACGATGAAGCGTCTGGAGCGCTCATCGGGTATCTGCCGGTGGGTTTTCCCTCGCTCGACGCGAGCGTTGACGCCGCCGTCGCGCTCGTCGAGAACGGTGTCGACATTGTCGAGTTGGGACTGCCATACAGCGATCCCGTGATGGATGGCCTGACCATCCAGCGCGCCACCCAGACAGCCCTGCGCAACGGCTTTCGATTGCGCCACGGCTTCGAGGCAGTGGAGCGCATTCGCGCGCGGGTCGACGCGCCGTTGCTCGTCATGACCTACTGGAACCCCGTGGTTCAGTACGGGGTCGAGCGATTCGCGACCGATCTCCAGAACGCCGGGGGAGCGGGGCTCATTACCCCCGACCTGATTCCCGATGAGGCAGCCGATTGGATGGCTGCATCGGAGGGGCACGATCTCGATCGCGTGTTCCTCGCCGCACCGTCGTCGAGCGACGCGCGCATGAAGCAAGCCGTCGACAGCAGTCGGGGCTTTGTTTACGCGGTCTCCACCATGGGCATCACGGGGGCTCGTGACGACGTTGATAAGGCGGCGCGCAGCGTGGTTTCACGCTTGCGTGATGCGGGTTCGACGAGCGCGTGCGTCGGTCTGGGTATCTCGACCGCCGAGCAAGTCGCTGACGTTCTCAGCTACGCCGATGGCGCGATCGTGGGGTCTCGCCTGGTGGCCGCCTTGGAGCAGGGGGGCGTTGCCGAAGTGGCCGCCGTGGCTGCTGAACTCTCCGCCGGTACACGCCGCTAGGCTTGCTCCGATCCACTGTGCTTGACAGCCCTGCGAAAGGTTTCTGACGTGATCCAGCCCCTGAGCATCCCGAGCCCTCCCGAGGAATGGCAGGTATTCAATCTCGGGCAGTGGTTGCGCGACATCGGACTCACCTGGTTCGGATTCGACGTCAACATTTACGCGTATGCGATCTGCATTCTGATCGGAATCGTCGCAGCGGTCGTTCTGACGAATCACCGCCTGACTGCGCGGGGAGCCGAGCCGTGGATCACGCTCGACATTGTCCTCTTTGCGGTGCCGTTCGGCATCATCGGTGGGCGGGTCTATCACGTGCTCACGCACCCCGATGACTATTTCTTCGAAGGCGCTGACCTCCTGAGAACTCTCTTCATCTGGGAAGGGGGCATGGCAATCTTTGGTGCGCTCATCGGTGGGGCACTCGGTGTCTGGATCGGGTGCCGTGTCACGGGCGTGCGTTTCTGGTCTTTCGCCGACGCGCTCGCTCCGGGGCTTTTGCTCGCGCAAGCTTTCGGTCGGCTCGGAAACTGGTTCAACCAAGAACTGTTCGGTTTGCCGACTGACCTGCCGTGGGGATTGGAAATCGATCGTCCGAACGACGCCATTCCGGTAGGCCTCCCCGACGACGTGCTCTTCCACCCGACCTTCCTCTACGAGATCGTGTGGAATGTCACGGGCGCGATCGTGATCCTTCTGCTCGCTCGCCGCGTGACCTTGCAGTGGGGCAAGCAACTCGGCATCTACCTCATCTGGTACGGCGCCGGACGCAGCGTCTTCGAGACGATTCGCCTCGACCCCAGCGAGCTCTTCTTGGGCATCCGCGTCAATGTGTGGGGTGCCTGGATTGCGGTGATCATCGGAATCCTGATCATCGTCGTGCAGTCTCGCCGACACACGGGGCTCGAGCCCTCGCCATACGTCTCCGGTCGGGAGTGGACGCCGGAGGCTGGGGTAGACTCCGAAGACGTCTACACCGACTCCGATGACGACAGCAATGAGGCTGCCGTTATCGCCGGTGCTCCCGGTTCGACTGACGCCACAAGCGAGTCCACCGCGAAGCCGTAACGCCACGCACGATGCTCACCGAGCACAGCGGGCGGCCATGAAGATCGCCACCACACTCGATCTGGCATCGACGGCGCGCTTCGCGCGTTCTTCCCTTTCCTTCGGGCCAGCGACGTCCCACACGGTTTCCGCAACAACGTGAGGACGAACACGATGGAACTCACATCCCCGATGCAGAGGTTCTCTGCTGTTCCTGCTGCGCAGGGCATGTATGACCCGCGCCGCGAACACGACGCCTGTGGTCTGGCGATGGTCGCGACGCTCCGCGGAACCGCTGGTCACGACATCATTCAGGCTGCCCTCGATGCGCTCCGTAACCTCGAGCACCGCGGGGCTGTTGGTTCTGACGCGGGAACGGGTGACGGCGCCGGTATCATCACGCAGATTCCCGACGCGTTCTTGCGCGCGGTGATGCCGTTCGAGCTTCCTCCGGTCGGTCAATACGCCATCGGAACCGCATTCTTGCCGACGAACGACGACGAACGCGCCCGCGAGAAGGCGGGCATCGAGGCGATCGCTGTCTCAGAAGACCTGGAGGTTCTCGGTTGGCGCGTTGTGCCCACCGATGCCGCCAACATCGGCAACTTGGCGCGCGCGGCGATGCCCGCATTCGAGCAACTGGTTGTGCGGTCGACGCGCACCGACGAGTCGGGAGTGCCGCTCTCGGGCGTCGCGCTCGACCGACAGACGTTCCGCGCTCGCAAGCGGGCCGAGCGCGAGTTAGGTTCGTACTTCCCGTCGCTGTCGTGCCGCACCCTTGTCTACAAGGGTATGGTGACGACCCTGCAGCTCGAGCCGTTCTACCCCGACCTCAGTGACGAGCGCTTTACCTCGAAGCTCGCTCTCGTGCACTCGCGGTACTCAACAAACACGTTCCCGTCGTGGCCGCTCGCGCAGCCGTTCCGGTCGATTGCGCACAACGGCGAGATCAACACCGTTCAGGGCAACCGCAACTGGATGCGCGCCCGCCAGTCACAGCTACGCTCTGAGCTCTTCGGCGATCTGCGCGACGTCTTCCCGATCGTGACGCCGGGCGCGAGCGACTCGGCCTCGTTTGACGAGGTCGTGGAGCTGTTGACGCTCGGCGGCCGCTCGTTGCCCCACGCGATCATGATGAT
>NZ_JANRKZ010000056.1:0-12311 GCF_033763155.1 Microcella sp. | reverse complement strand
ACCGGGGGAGAAGACCACTCGCTGCTGGCGACCTTCCCGCCCGATGTGGCGCCGCCCGTGGATGCTCTTCCCGGCGGCTTTCGCGTCGTCGGCCGGGTCGTCGCGGCCGACCGTCACGGGCCCGCGTTGCTCGTCGACGGCCGCGTCTTCGACGAGCGCGGCGGGTGGGACCCGTTCGCCGAGTGGAGCGGGCAGGCTGGTTAAGCCGCGTCAGTCGTCGCTTGAACTTGCGAGCGTGCGACGAAGGCGTGCGCGCGCTCGGGAGTACCGCGCACGGGAAGCCTGATCGCTGAGCCCCAGAATCGCTCCGGCTTCGCCCACGCCGAACCCTTCCCATGCGACGAGGAGCACGAGTTCACGATCGAGCGGTCGCATGGCGCTCAGTGCACGAGTCAGGTCGCTGTCTTCTTGTCCTTCGACGACACCGTCCCGAGTGATGTCGTAGTCGGCGATAAGGCGCTCGGTCAGAGCGAACTGCCGTGCTCGGCCTCGGCGTGATTCACGCAGCACGTTCGCGGCAACACCGTAGGCATACCGCCGGGCTGGCTCTCGTTCGAGCGGCACCGCTGTGCGTCGTCGCCACAGCACGGTCATGGTTTCGCCGAGGCAGTCGGCAGCGTCTTCCGCATTGGGCACGCGGCGCCCGAAGTAGCGAAGCAACTCCGGCATGAGTTCGTGCAGAACTCGGCTGAGGCCTGCACTGTCGACGGTTCCAGGTTGGGCTGTCGGTTGAGGCTCTTCGGCCACTGGCCGACTCACCGGAAGTCCTCCCCGACGGCCTGGCAGTCGCGATGGAGGGGACTCCCCGCGACAGCGCTGCTGTCTCCGGCGGCTGCCGCCTCCGCGACGCCTCGGTACATGTCCATGATGCCCCCGCCGTCCGTCGCGACGAGTGCTCGCCATTCTGTGGCGGCCTGGAGCTCTGCTGCGGCCACGCTAGCGGCCTCGGCATCGCCGTCTCGCGTTGTCCGAAGCCACTCTGACATCCAGCCGCAGTGGGCGATCATCTCGTAGGTTCTGCGGAACCCGACTTCCTGAGTCAGGCTGGGGTTCGCGGTGTTCTGGGCGATGATCCAGTCGATGACTTTGTCATGGCTCATTCCGGGGGGCAGTGTCGCGTCGCTCCAGAACGTGGCTCTCAGGTAATCGGGGAAGTCGGGGGCCGACGTGTCGACCCACTCTGAGTCGGGAAGCACTTCCCCTCCCGTTTCGGGGAAGAAGTCGGCCTCAGCCAAGAAGGTTTGCAGTCCTGCGGCTGCGGCGGGGAGGGCCGCGCCACCTACCACGAGAGCGCCGACGATCGCGACGACGACTGCCTTTCGAGGAGCGCGAGACGACGGTCGGTCCTGCGATGCTTCCGCGAGCACGGCGTCGAAAAACGCGTCGGATGCCGACAGATCGCCTTGCTTGGCGCTGGCCAAGCGATCGTCCAACTCTTGTTCGGAGACCATGAGTGACCACTCCTTCAATTCGGGCTTCTGTCTATTCATGACGGTGAGCACCCGAAACGTGACACTCCCACGTTAAGTCGAGGCAGGGTGCTGGTGGTCTCGATACTCGTTGTTTCCATGGCGGTGGTGTCGCCACGCGCAGAGATGTACACCTAATGGCCTTCGATGTACAATATGCACGTGAACCCCCTCAGCGTCGCCGACGCCCGAAAGCAGTTCTCCGAGGTCATCGATCGCTCGCAGACGGAGGCTGTGTTTATCGAGCGCCGAGGTCAGCGCGCCGCGGTGGTGATCAGCCCTGAGCAGTACGAGCGCATGCTCGACGCGCTTGAAGAGGCCGACGACGCGGCGGCATTCGACGAGGCGATGGAAGAAGAGGGGCCGAACATCCCCTGGGCCCAAGTCAAGGCCGACCTGGGCTGGGCGTGAGCTATCGCATCGAGCTGCGGCCTGCGGCGGTTCGAGCCCTCAAGAACATCGATCACCGAGATCGTGACCGCATTCGTGGGGCAATCGCGCTCCTCAGTGACGACCCGTGGCCGCCGGCCGCGAAGCCTCTTCGCGGGCGGCCTGCCTGGCGCGTGCGCGTCGGCGACTACCGCGTCATCTACACGATCGACGACGGCGTGCTGCTGATCGTCGTCGTGACGCTGGGGCACCGTCGCGACGTGTACGACCGGTGATCGGGCCCGAGCGCCCAGATGGCTTGCCGGTTAAGTGTTCGTCCGCTGGCCCGACGCCAAGCGTGTGCCGCGATCGCGGCGCGACGTTCGCGCAGAACTCTCAGGTGAACTAGGCTCAGAAGCAGTTTTTCGACGAGACCCGGAGCACCCCAATGCCTTTCCTGCCCCTTGCTCGCCGTAGCGCGCTGGTTGCGTCGGCTATCGCGCTCGCGACCACGGTGGTTGTTGCCGCTCCGGCCATCGCTGCTGCTCCCGGCACCGAAACCATCACCTTCACGATCGACGACATCGATTACTGGGCGGCGACTCCCGACGGCTCGAAGATTGTCATGTCGAGCTACGACGAATCGAAGATTCTCATCATCGATACGGCAACCAACAGCATCAGCACCGCTGCTGATCCGACGAGCCTCCTCGAAGGTCCCGGGCAGATCGCGATCACCCCCGACGGGTTGACCGCGTATGTCGCCAACTACTCGCGGTTCACCGTTGCGATCGTCGACATCACCACCGGAGCAATCACGGGTGAAATCACTGATCCCGCGTTCTCGGGGCCGTGGGCGTTGGCCCTTAACCGTGCAGGCGATCAGCTTTTGATGCACGACTACAACACGGAGATCCTGTACGTCATTGACATCGGCACCAACGCGGTGATCGACAGTCTGGATCTCAGCGGGGCAGGCACGAGTGCGACCGAGGATGCGTGGAGTGTTGTCGTCTCGCCCGACGGTTCGAAGGCGTTTGTGGTGTACGACGATGGGTCGATCATTGTCGTCGACCTCACGACCTTGACAGTTGACGATGAGTTTGTTCCTCCCGCGCTCGGCTATCTGCCGGGCTCGTGTGTGTCGCCCGACGGCTCGACCATCTATCAGGCCGATTGGGAGAGCCTGTCGTTCCGCAGTGTCTCACTCGAAACCGGTGATGTGCTCGCGACCAACCCATCGACGCCGCGCTCGCCCGCTGATCCCACGTCGGGCACCTTCTGCACGGTGTCTCCCAATGGTCAGTCAGTGTTTCTGACTGATCAGGATGCCTCCAGCCCGGGTGTCGTGACCGAGTACGACGCACAGACTCTGGCGCTGATCGCCACCCACTCGTTTGACGACGTTGACCTCACTCAACACGTGATGGTCTATTCCGCCTGCGAGGCCTATGTCACGGGCCGTGACGGCAACGCCCAGACGTTCGACCTCGACTGCGCGGCGGCGCCCGAGCTCGCAGCGACGGGAACCAACTCTGCCGTCACCGGCTTCGCGGCACTGCTCGCCGCCCTGTTGCTGAGCCTGGGTGGCATCGCCCTCGCCGTGCGGCGACGTTACTCGGCCGTGCGCTCCAACCAGTAGACCGCGGTCTCGCCGTAGCGCGAGACTTTGTCGAGCTCGAGCCCCGCAGGCCAGACCGGAGCGGGGGAGCGTGACGAGCGCTCGAGCGCGACCACAGCATCCGTCGCCAATCGCGGCACGAGGCCCTCGAGCACGTGGTCAAGCTCGAGCCCTCCCACTTCGTAGGGCGGGTCGATGAACACGAGGTCGAACTCGTCGAGCGCCGACGAGAGGTACGAGGTCGCGGGCTTTCCGATGACCTGGATGCTCGGGCGCGCGCCCCTCGCCGCCCGACCCGCCGGTGCTTCTTGATTCGCCCGCCCTGCGCGGGCGGCGACAAGCGCAGCGTTGGCCTTGCACACCTGAACGGCCGCGTACGACTTCTCGACGAGCACGGCCGACGCGGCGCCGCGGCTGATGGCTTCGAGTGCGAGGGCTCCCGAACCGGCGTAGAGGTCGAGCACGCGCATGCCGTCAATCGCGTCGCGGGCCTCGAGCGCACTGAACATCGCCTCGCGCACGCGGTCGCTCGTGGGCCGCGTGCCGGCCGAGGGCACCTTGAGTGTCAGCGAGCCTGCGAACCCGGCGATGATGCGTGTCACGGCTCTAACGCTAGTCGCGAGAGACGGTCGGGCCGCGCGGGTACCGTTGACCCCGTGACCAACGCGCTCGATGCCAAGCTCAGCAGCGCGCTGGGCGATCGCAGCGCGAACTCACTGAAGAAGGCGTTCGGGATGCTCACCGTCGGTGACCTGCTCACCCACTATCCCCGGCGCTACGCCCGCCGTGGCGAGCTCACCGCCCTGAGCGATCTCGCGATCGACGAGAACGTGACGATCGTGGCCGAAGTCATCGAAGTCGTCGAGCGCACGATGCGGCAGCGCAAGGGCTCGATTCTCGAGGTGCGCATCACCGACGGCAAGGGCATCTTGGTGCTCACGTTCTTCAACCAGGCCTGGCGCAAGAACGATTTGAAGCCCGGCGTTCGCGGCATCTTCGCCGGCAAGGTGGGCGACTATCGCGGCACGCGGCAACTGGCCCACCCCGACTACGAACTCTTCGAGGCGGGTGACGAACGCGACGCGGGGCCCGAGGCGAAGAAGTGGGCGATGATGCCCATTCCGATCTACCCGGCGACGTCGACCGTGGCGAGTTGGCAGATCGCCAAGGCGCTCGGCGTCGTGCTCGACACGTTGCCGTCGATCGATGACCCGGTGCCCGCTAGCGTGCGCGTCGACCGCGAACTGCTGGACCTCGGCCAGGCCTATCAGCTCATCCACCGCCCGGAGAATGATGCGCAGTGGCGTCGGGCGCGCGACACCCTGCGCTTTCACGAGGCGTTCTTGCTGCAAGCGGCACTGCTGCAGCGTCGCGCCGCGTTGCGTGAGCAACCCGCGACGCCACGCATTCCGGGCCCCGAGCTCGCGGGCTTCGACGCCGCCCTGCCGTTCGCCCTCACCGACGATCAGCGACTCGTGGGCGACGAGATCACGCGCGACCTCGCGGCCACAGTGCCGATGAACCGACTCGTGCAGGGCGAGGTCGGCTCGGGTAAGACTCTCGTCGCGGTGCGCGCCATGCTCACAGTGGCCGAGAGTGGCGGGCAGAGCGCCTTGCTCGCTCCCACCGAGGTGCTTGCCGCGCAGCATCTGCGTTCGATCGTGCAGACTCTGGGCCCTGACCGCGCGGCGCGAATGCGACCGGTTCTGCTCACCGGGCAACTGCCGATGGCTGAGCGCCGCAAGGCCTTGTTGGCGATCGCAAGCGGAGCATCCCGCATCGTCATTGGCACCCACGCACTCTTGGGTGATCAGGTGCAGTTTGCCGACCTGGGGCTCGTGGTGGTTGACGAGCAACATCGATTCGGGGTCGAGCAGCGCGAGAGCCTGCGCCGCAAGGGCTCCCTGCCGCCGCACGTGCTGGTGCTCACGGCGACGCCGATTCCGCGCACGGTTGCGATGACGGTGTTTGGTGACCTCGATGTGTCGACGATCGCGACGCTTCCGGCGGGACGCATTCCGATCGTCAGCCACGTCGTGCCGCTCGCCGACAAGCCCGGCTGGTGGAACCGCGTGTGGGCGCGCTTGGGCGAAGAACTCGAGCAAGGCCGCCAGGGTTTCGTCGTCGTGCCGGCGATCGACGCGGCCACCCCCGAAGACGACCCCGATGCGTTGGCCGATGATCCGGCCGATGGTTCTGCTGACGACACGGATGCCGTGGCCCGCCCGCCCGCGACCGTCGCCGAGCTGACGCCCCTGCTGCGATCGCACCCCGCGCTCGCGGGGCGCCGAGTTGAGCCGCTGCACGGCCGCATGTCGACCGACGAGAAAGACGCGACGATGCAGGCCTTCGCGCGCGGCGAGATCGACGTGCTCGTCGCGACGACGGTCATCGAGGTCGGCGTCGACGTGCCCAACGCCTCGACGATGGTCGTGGCCGACGCCGACCGCTTTGGCGTCAGCCAGTTGCACCAGTTGCGCGGCCGCGTAGGGCGCGGCGGCGTGCCCGGACTGTGTTTGTTCGTGACCGCCGCGCAGCAGGGCAGCCTCGCGCGCGAGCGGGTCGAGGCGGTGGCCGCAACGCTCGACGGTTTCGAGCTCGCGCAGATCGACCTCGAGCTGCGGCGCGAGGGAGACGTGCTCGGCGCCAACCAGAGCGGCGGGCGGTCGAGCTTGCGGCTGCTGCGCGTTGCCACCGACGGTGACCTCATTCTGCAGGCCCGCGAGGCCGCGGCTGAGGTGCTCGAGCATGATGCGACGTTGAGCGAGCATCCGTCGCTCAAGGCCGCCCTGGCCCGCCGGCTCGACGAGACCGACCGCGAGTTCTTGGCGAAGAACTAGCGCGCCCGATTCGTCGGCGACCCCGGCGCCGGGGGAGGATGGTCGCATGAGAGTCATCTCGTACAACCTGCGCAAGCACGCGGCACGCGGTGAGCTCGAACAGCTCGTCGACACCCACACGCCCAACCTGCTGTGCCTGCAAGAGGTCGACACCGACGATCTGCCGCGCGAGCTGGGGCCCCTGCATCTCGCCGACGCGACCAAGCTCAACCGGCTGGGCCTCGCTATCTTCTATAACCGCGAGCGCTTTGAGGCGTTGAGCACCAAGGCCTTCGCCCTCAAGCGCTCGCTGCACGACATCATCGCCAAGCCCGCGCACGAGCGACTGCTCGGCACGCACCTTATTGACCGCGAGCACGACCGCGAGCTCGTGATCGGGTGCTTTCACGCGGCTCCGTTGACGGCGCTCAATTCGCTGCGGCGCACCCAGATTCGTGCGGCCCACGAGGCCCTCGACAGTTTTGGCTCTACCCTGCCGACGCTCATGGTCGGCGACTTCAATTACCCCGTCTTCAAAGACCACCTCTCGACGAGCGTGCAAGAGACGGGACACGAAGTGACCCTGAGCGATGCGCGCACCTATACGCGCTACAAGTTCTTTCGCGGGCACTTCGACTTCGCCACCTCGATCGGTCTCGACATCACGAAGGTGACGACGCTGCCGCAGGGCCAGTCTGACCACCTGCCGATCTTGGTGACGGCGAAGTATGACAAACCGGTGGTGAATGCCGAAACGCCCCGGTAACGCGCGCTCGCTAGGCTGTGCGCATGAGCACCATCGCCGTTGTTCCTGGGTCGTTCGACCCCGTCACGCTGGGCCATCTCGACGTCATCGAGCGGGCATCGGGCATTTTTGACGAAGTGCACGTTGTTGTCGTGCACAACCCGGCGAAACAGGCACTCTTGCCCATCGCTCAGCGCGTCGCGCTCATCGAACAAGCGGTGGCCGATCGCGCCCTGCCCTCGAGCATCATCGTCACGAGCTGGAGCGTCGGCCTTCTCGTCGACTACTGCACCGACGTGGGTGCCAGTGTTCTCGTCAAGGGAGTGCGCAGCCAGGTCGACGTCGCCTACGAAACCCCGATGGCGATCGTCAACCGCAACCTCGCCGGCGTCGAGACCATCTTCATGCTTCCCGACCCGGCACACGCCCATGTGTCGAGCTCGCTCGTGCGGCAGGTCTCCGCGCTCGGCGGCGACGTTGCCCCGTACGTGCCGCGTGCGGTCGCCGAGTTCTTGGTGAGCCAGAAGACCGATTGACGAGGGATGCCCTCCGCGGGCATCCCTAGCCGACGAGCGTGCTCACGCCCTTGCTGATGAGCAGCACGCCCACGATGAGCAGAATCGTACCGACCATCGCGGCATTGTGCTGAACCATCCAGGCGCGCATTCGGTCGAGCGTGCCCGACAGTCGGTCGAGCGCGACGAACGCGATGATTACCGGCACAAGAATCGGAATCGAGGCGACGAACGCCACGATGACAATGACGATCGCGGCTTCGCCGTTCGAGAGCGCGAGCGCTTCAAGGCTCACGCCCAGCCCAATGCTGAGCAGTAAGTTCTTGGGCTTGATGCCGCCGAAGAAGGCGCCCAAGACGAGTGCTGACGTCGTGGTGATGCCGTCGACCTTGGCCATCCAGCCGGGCAGTTCGAGATCGTCTCCCTTTTTCGGGCGCCCGCGCCACTGACGTGCAGCAAGCACGACGGCCACCACGCCGAGCACGATGAGCAGGTAGGGCGCCGAAATCGACGTCTCGCCCTGGTGGGGCAGCACGCTCGCCACGAGGTAGCCGGCGGCGGTGGCGAGCACGATCGCCACGATGAACCCTACGAAGAAGGCCACGCTCGCCGCGCGGGGGCGGGCCGAGAGCAGCATGAGCACGACCGAGGCGATCGCGAGCGGGCTGAGCGCGAGCGCTACCGCGAGGGGCAGCGATTCGGCGAGAGCGTCGAGCATGAGGCCTCGTCTCTGTGTCGTCGGAGGGGTGGGGTACCGGAATGCGCCGATGCGCAGGCACTCCACAGTGAACACCCGTCTGGGCTCACACACCAGTGGTTAGGCTGACGACATGGGTGCATGGGGCAGTGGAGCGTTCGAGAACGATGACGCACTCGATGCGGTCGCCGAACTCGTCGAGGGCACGTTCGAGCTGGATGACCTGCGCGCCGCCGTCGCGGCTGACTACCTTGAGGCACCCGAGGGGGCGGTTGCTCTCGCACTCGTCGAGGTGGCCCTCGCGACGCTCGGCATCGTCGACCCCGATGCCGCTCTCGACGAGGTTGACGTTCGCCTGCTCTCGACCCAACTCGACGACGCCGCCTACGAACTCATTCTGACCACGGCCGAGCGCGCGGTGCGCCCTGACGCCTCGGAGCTCTACGAGCTGTGGGAAGAGGCGGGTGACGAGGAGCTCGCCGAGTGGCGTGACGCCTCTCGTGCCTCGATCGAGCAGCTTCGCGCGGCGATCACCGAATAACCCCCTACTGCCCTCACGTGAACTGGAGCATCGCCATGACGCGACCCTTGACCCTCGGCTACAAGGCTTCGGCTGAGCAGTTCGACCCGCGCGAGCTCGTCGAGATTGCTGTCGCTGCCGAAGCCCACGGCATGCAGAGCGTCGCGGTGAGCGACCACTTTCAACCGTGGCGACACACGGGCGGGCACGCTCCGTTCTCGTTGACGTGGATGGCGGCCGTCGGCGAGCGTACGTCGAGCATCCGTATCGGCACCTCGGTCATGACGCCGACGTTCCGGTACAACCCGGCCGTGCTGGCGCAGGCCTTCGCCTCGATGGGCGTGATGTACCCGGGCCGTATCTTCCTCGGCGTCGGAACGGGCGAAGCCCTTAACGAGATCGCCACGGGCTTCGCGGGTGCCGGTGAGCAAGAGTGGCCCGAGTTTAAGGAGCGATTTGCTCGCTTGCGAGAGAGCGTCGACCTCATGCGGCAGCTCTGGACGGAAGACCGCGTGAACTTTCGCGGCGAGTACTACTCGACGCACGACGCCTCGATTTACGACCGGCCCGAACTGCCGATTCCGGTCTACATCGCGGCGGGGGGCCCGTTTGTCGCCCGCTACGCCGGCCGCGCAGGCGACGGGTTCATCTGCACCTCGGGCAAGGGCGTCGAGCTCTATGTCGACGAGCTCATCCCCGCGGTCAAAGAGGGTGCCGAGAAGGCCGAACGGTCGTTCGACGACATCGATCGAATGATCGAGATCAAGATCTCGTACGACACCGATCTCGACGTGGCCCTCGACAACACGCGCTTCTGGTCGCCGCTCTCGCTCAGCAAAGAGCAAAAGCACGACATCACCGACCCCATCGAGATGGAGAAGGCGGCGGATGCCCTGCCGATCGAGCAGATCGCGAAGCGCTGGATCGTCGGCAACGATCCAGACGCTGTGGTGGCCGAGGTGGCGAAGTACGTCGACTACGGCATGAACCACCTCGTGTTCCACGCGCCCGGTCACGACCAGCGTCGCTTTCTCGAGCTCTTCGAGCGTGACCTTGCGCCGCGATTGCGGGCGCTCGCGTAACACGAGCGGAACACAGGGGCAACGGCACCGGAACGTGCCGCCCGTAGTGTCAGAGCCCTCAGTCAACGGGGGTGGTGGCCCATGGCCGACCGACAAGAACACGAGTCAACCGTTGTGGCAGCGCCGCCACCCTCAGCCCCGCCACCGGCACCGCCGGGGTGGACGGGCGCGGCGATGGCCGTGCACGCCGTGCGGCGCATGCCCACGCCCATGATCGTGTCGCTACAGCCGACCGGGTTCGACCCCATGCTCATCGACATGCGCGGCTATGTGTACCAATGGAGTTCGCCGCTCAGCGCGTTTCCTGACAACCCCGAGACCGTGCTCATTGGCACGCGTGCGATTCGGGATGCCGAGCCCGCGTTCGCCGGTGACGACTTCGTCGACCACCCCCCGGCGTTCGCCGGTGCGGCGCTCGAGCCGCTGCTGTGGCTCATCGGCACGCGCGCGTTCGACGGCGGCCGTGCCTCGTGGTTGCGCTCGGGTGATCGCTACCGCTTGTATCGCTGGCCCGACTTTTCGATGTTGCCGATGACGGACGACGAGCGACGCGTCGTCAAGACGAGCGCGGCGGCCTTCATGGTCATCGAGAAGCTCGCTGCCAAGGCAAAGGTCGATGTGGCGACGGCGCAGCGGGTCATCAACGCCCTAAGCCTGATGGGGCTTTTGCGACGCCACGCGGCGGCCGACGCGGCGCCCGACGCTCCGCCGCCACCCCGAAGCGGGGCCATCCCAGGCGTCTAGCACGAGCCCTGGTAGCCTGGAAGACGGTCTTGGCCCGCACAACGGCTGCCGAGACGTACCAGGGGGTCTCACACTCATGCCCAAGCATCGCCATGTCTCACCGCGCCCGGCCTACCGTCGGCACGCCTGGTCGACCGTTCGCACCGTCTTCGTATCGATGA
Organism: Microcella sp.; assembly: GCF_033763155.1. GTDB lineage: Bacteria > Actinomycetota > Actinomycetes > Actinomycetales > Microbacteriaceae > Microcella. The sequence continues at coordinate 1,569 of NZ_JANRKZ010000056.1, read as the reverse complement.
TCGCCGGCCTCGTCATCATGGCCACGCTCGGGTTCTCGACCCCGACACAGACCGAGGTTTTCGCCGCATACATCGATGAGAATGCGCAGACGCTCGCGGCCGTGTCGTCTGTTGAGGCAGTTCCTCCTGCCGTGCGTCACAACTTCAGCGCGTCACCCGGACCCGAAACGCTCATCGCGAGTGGCACCAACTATGACTGGGCCAAGCTGGTGTTGCTGTTGGGCGAGTTTCCGATCACCGAGAGCAACGTGACCGTCATGACGCGCTGGATGCGCCAAGAGAACTACGTCGACTCGTGGTACTTGCGCAACAACCCCCTCAACAACGGCTGGGGCTCGGGCGGCGGGGGCGGCACCGGTCGCTATGTCGACCTCGTGGATGCTGCGGCCAACGCCGCCGAAGCCCTCAACACCCTGCCGCGCTACAGCGAGATCGTGGCGACGCTCCGCGCGTCGGCGCCCACCGACGAGGTCGAGCGCGCGATTTGGTTCTCCGGCTGGGCGACGGGCATGTACAACCAAGGGGCGCACTGGTCGTATGACCCCGTACCCGTGGTGACGGCACCGCCGAGCGCCTGGGGGCGGTAGCTCCCAGACGCCCGGGGTGAGCGGGGCATCCGTTCGATCGTCATCGCGGCGGCAGCATCAACAGGGCTGACCGCTGCATGGCGCGTTCGCGGCGCTCGGTCTCGAGAGCCGCACGAACCCGGCGCTCGTCGTCAGCGCGCGCGGGTTGGGGTGGATGGTCGGGCGTGGTCAAGGCCACGGGTGCCGTGATGGTGGTCATGACAATGGTTCCTCACTGCGGGTGTCACGGTTGCCTCTCACGCGGGTGCGCCGAGGGTCAGCCGTGACGGGTGGTGCCGCTCGTGGCGGCGGAGAGGGCAGCGGGCGCGCGGCTGCTCACGGTGCCCGAAGGCATGGTGTTCGTGGGCCCAGGGTGCAGAAGCACGCAGTGCGGGGCCGCGGCCGCCGGAGGGATCAGCGCGCTACGCGAAGCGCAGAAACGTGATCAGGCGGTGAGATCGCCGACGAGGCCGGCGGTGGTGGGAATCATTCCCAGAGCGAATCGAATCAACACGGTCGGCCTCCTTTCGTCATGTGGCGCTCGACGAACTTAGTGGCGACCCGGCGTGGGATGCAAGCCGTCATCCCGGGCGTGTCGGCTTTGTCACCTTTTCGTTACAGTGACCCCATGACGCAGCCGACTCAGTCTTCTCGTGACCCTCGCCGCCCCGCCGGGGTGACGGTCATCAGCGTCCTCGCCTATATCGGCGGCATCTTCGACATTGTCGGTGGGTCGATGATTCTCGTGCTGGCCACGAGCGCGGCCTTGCTCGCCAACCCCATCCCCGGCGGGCTCATCACGGCCATTGCGATCATCGTCTCGGGCGTGATCGTGTTGGTCGTCTCGGGCGGGTTGCTCGCCGGCAATCGCGTGTCACGGTTGATTGTCACGATCGTTCGAGGGGTGTCGATCGTGTCGCAGATTCTCGCGATGACGACCGGAGGTGTAGGCCTCATTGTGGGCACCATCAGCGTGGTGATCTCAGCGATCGTGCTGAGCTGG
>NZ_JANRKZ010000055.1:0-2585 GCF_033763155.1 Microcella sp. | reverse complement strand
CCGCGGCCGCGGGCGTGTCTCGCCACGCAATGACGAGCGAGCTGGCCAGGGTCACGGCAAGAGCACCCGGCAGACCGACCGCACCCGCGAGGGCAAGAGACACCGCGAGGCGCCGAGGGTCGAGGGGATACGACGCGAACTGGTGCGGTTCGAGTGCCGAGCCCAGGCCGGCACTGAGCGGCGCCACAGCGATGGCCAGCGAGAGAGCTGCGGCGACGATCACCATGCCCGCGCGATGCGCCGGTTGCTGCACATCGAGCGTGAGGGCAAGAACGATGACTCCCGCGCCCACCGCCAGACCGAGGGCGACCACGAAGAGTGCGCCGCCGAGCGACTTTCCGGGCCGAAATGCCGAGGCGAGCAGCGTCAGTTTCAATCGGAGAACGTGGTCAACCACTCCAAGCCCTCCACTGCCACGCGACCGCCGGCAAGCTCGACGAATCGTTCTTCGAGGCGCTGCCCGGCCCGCACGTCATCGAGGGGCCCTGCCGCGAGGATGCGACCATCGACGATGACCGCGACGCTGTCGCACGTGCGCTCGACGAGGTCCATGTTGTGACTCGAGAGCACCACGGTGCCGCCCGCTGCGGCGAAGCGCTTGAGCAGGTCGACAGCCTGGGCGGTCGAGACCGGGTCGACCGACTCGAACGGTTCATCGAGAACGAGCACCGACGGCGAGTGGATCATGGCCGCAGCCAGAGAAATCTTCTTGACCATGCCGACCGAGTAATCGCGCACGGGGCGGTCGAGAGAACCGTCGAGGCCGAGTGCGAGGGCAAGGTCGTTGGTGCGCTCGCGCGCTGCCATGCGGTCGAGGCCCTGCAATACGGCGGCGTAGTAGAGCATTTGCGCGCCCGTCAGCCGGTCGAACACCCGCATGCGGTCGGGCAAGACGCCGATCGTGCGCTTGGCGGTCGTGGGTGATTGCCAGACGTCGACACCCCCCACCGTCACGGTTCCCGCGTCGGGGCGCAGCAGCCCGGTCATCATCAACAGGGTTGTGGTCTTGCCCGCGCCGTTGGGCCCGACGAAACCGAAGATCGAGCCTCGTCGCACGGAGAGGTCAACGTCGTCGACGGCGCGCGACCCCCCATACGACTTGCGCAGACTGCTCACGGCAAGCACCACGGGAGCGAGAGCAGCCGGCTTTGTGGGATGCACTGCCGCTGAACCAGACCGGGGCGCGGGCTTCGACGGGCGACCGGGTCGGTGGGGCTTCCCCGTGCGCTTGGGCGATGCTGGCGAGGATTCCACAGCCCTAACGCTACCAACCCCTCTGTTCGCCCCGCCCCACGTACACAGGCAGGGCGTCGGTCACGGTTCGGAAACAATAGGTGAACACACCGTGTCTTTTCGGGGTCATCGCCCGTAAACTTGAGGCGCACAACGATGTGTCCCTTCATCTACGCAGACACATCAGGAGTCCACTTATGACCACTCAGGTCGTTATTCTCGCCGCGGGCATGGGCAGCCGCTTGGGCCGCGAGCTTCCGAAGCCGCTCACCGAGCTGAGCGATGGCCGCACGATCATGCGCCAGCAGCACGACAACATTGCCGCCGCTTTCGGTACCGACGTGACCATCACCACCGTCGTCGGCTACAAGCTCGAGCACATCATCGATGCCTTCCCCGAGGTCGACTACGTCTACAACGAGCAGTACGACCAGACCAACACGTCGAAGAGCCTGCTGCGTGCCCTCAAGGCGACCGGCAAGCACGGCGTGCTGTGGATGAACGGTGACGTCGTCTTTGACCCGCAGGTTCTCGTGCGCGTGTCGACCCTCGTTCACGCCGACCGCTCGTTCGTGAGCGTGAACACCTCGACCGTGAGCGACGAAGAGGTGAAGTACACGGTCGACGCCGAAGGTTTCATTCAGAAGCTCTCGAAGACGGTGACCGGCGGCCTCGGCGAAGCCGTGGGCATCAACTACATCTCGAGCCGCGACAAGGCGGTGCTCATGCGCCACCTCAAGCAGTGCGCCGACCAAGACTATTTCGAGCGCGGCATCGAGCTGGCGATCGAGCACGATGGCATCACGGTTGAGCCCGTCGACATCAGCGACCTCTACGCCGTTGAGATCGACTTCGCCGAAGACCTCGAGCGCGCCAACCTGCACGTCTAGATCGGTCGACAGTCCCGGCGAGGGGCTGTGCCGCCGCCATTCACGAGAGTGAGGGCGTGCGTGCCGTAGCGTTATCGTTCGTGACCACAGCCCCGCCGCCGCGCCCGCCGCGCTCTGCCGCACAGGTGTATCGGCAATCGCTGTGGTTGCTCACGAGCCGTGACCTCAAGGTTCGGTACGCAACGTCGTTTCTTGGCTATCTGTGGTCGGTGCTCGACCCGCTCGTGATGGCGGTCATCTACTGGTTCGTCTTCACCCAGGTGGTTGATCGTACGATCGGCTACGAGCCCTACATCGTGTTCTTGCTCGCGGGATTGCTGCCGTGGATGTGGTTCAACGGCGCGGTCGGCGACGCAACCCGCGCCTTCACGAAAGACGCCAAGCTCGTGCGGTCGACCCGCATTCCCCGCACGATCTGGGTCAACCGCATCGTGTTGTCGAAGGGCATCGAATTCATCGCGG
>NZ_JANRKZ010000054.1:0-1544 GCF_033763155.1 Microcella sp. | reverse complement strand
AACCACTGCAGCAACACGGCCGCGGCGAACACGCCGATCGCCGCACCTCCGCCGGCCACGCCGACCCACACGCCCACGGCTTTGCCGCGCTCTTCAAGCGGAAAGGTCGTCGTGATGACCGAGAGCGTCGTGGGCATGATCGCGGCCGCGCCGATTCCCATGACGGCACGCAGGGCGATGAGGGCTTCGGGCGTTTCGACGAACGCAGCGGCCGCGGCAGCGACGCCGAAGATCGCGAGGCCCACGAGCAAGATGCCCTTGCGCCCCAGCCGGTCGCCGATGGCACCCGAGGCCAAGAGGAGCCCCGCGAAGATGACGGTGTAGGCATCCACGATCCAGGTCAGCTCGGTCTGGCTCGCGCCGGTCGCGCGCGCGAGGCTCGGCAGGGCGACGTTGAGGCCACTCACCGCCGACACCACGGTCATGAGCGAGAGGCTCACGACGAGCAGCACGATACGGGTGCGGCGCGGGCTGAGGGTTGTCGGGGTGGTGGATGCGTGCGGTGTGTGCGGCTTGTGCGGCTCGCGGGGTGACGGGGTGGTCATCGTGCCATTGTGCACCCGTGGCGGGGGTGGTGCGGTCGCTCGGGGGCCCGGCGTTGCCTTCGGGGTGGCCGCCATACTCGACGCCAGGCTCCCCGGTCCACCTTTCCCGGTCTTCCCGCGTCGTGCGATCACGCACAGGACCTGCCTGTGGATACCTCACCCCAATGTCGGTAGTCGAATGTATGTTCGAATCACTGAACAGCAAACGCTGACGCGAAGGGGGTGCATCATGACGACGCTGTTGGCTTCAACGCCCCGCGTGCCTGACGTCGCTGCGCCCCGCGTGCTTGACGTCGGTGCGCCCCGCGTTGCCGCACCAACAACCGTGTCCCCGGCGATCGCGCCGCTCTCCCCCGAATCCGTCGCGCCGTGCATTGCCGACGCGATGACCGCTGCGGTGCATGCCCTCGCCAACGTTCCCCGCGACCTCACCCTCTTCCGTTCCCTCGGCGAAGACGCGTTGCTCGAGCTCACGCGCGTGGCCGCCGACGAAGTCCGCCTCGCTCAACTGCACATATCGCTTCTCTCAGGCGAGATCGCACGGCGCTCGGCCGTCGAGCTGGGATCCGACGGGCTCGCACAGCGCACCGGGCACCGCACGGCAGACGAGCTCGTGCGCGTCACGACCGGCACCCGCGCCGCTGACGCCCGCACAGCCGTGCGCGTTGGCATAGCAATGGCGAGTTCGGCGTCCTTGAGCGAGTTCGATGGCGGCGCCGCTTCGAGTGCCAATCTTGCGGGAGCCGCTGATGCTGCGCCGGCGATCGGTGCCGCGGTGCTTGACGGGCGCGTGAGCGTGGCCGTTGCCGATGCTGTGCGTCTCGGACTCGGCACCCCCTCCCCCGCGCTCACGGCCGGGATGCTCGATGCGGCGGCAGAACAGCTACTCGCCCGGGTGTCGGGGCTCGATGCCGACCGAGCCGGACGCGAAGCGCGAGCAATGCGCGACGACCTCGACCTACTGGGCCTGCCCGAGCGCGAAGAGTCGCGCCGCGCGCA
>NZ_JANRKZ010000053.1:0-3145 GCF_033763155.1 Microcella sp. | reverse complement strand
CACCTCGTCGGCGATAGCGCGGAAGGCCGCGAAGTCGAGCTGACGCGAGTAGGCCGACCAGCCGGCGATGATGACGGTCGGCTTGACCTCGTGCGCCTTGGCGCGCACGACATCCATGTCGACGAGCATCGTCTCGGGGTCAACTCCGTAGCTCGTGGCGTTGTAGACCTTGCCCGAGAAGTTGAGCTTCATGCCGTGCGTGAGGTGACCACCGTGGGCCAGCTCGAGGCCGAGGATCGTGTCGCCGGGCATCGCGAGAGCGTGCAGCACGGCCGCGCTCGCCTGCGCGCCCGAGTGGGGCTGCACGTTGGCGAACTCGGCGCCAAAGAGGGCCTTGGCCCGCTCGATCGCGAGGTTCTCGGCGATGTCAACGAACTCGCAGCCACCGTAGTAGCGCTTGCCGGGGTAGCCCTCGGCGTACTTGTTGGTGAGCACCGAGCCCTGGGCTTCGAGAATTGCGCGCGAAACGAAGTTCTCGCTCGCGATCATCTCGAGCGTTCCGCGCTGGCGGCCGAGCTCTTGCTCGAGCACCGCGGCGATCTCGGGGTCGACGTCGATGAGGGCGTCGTTGAACGACGAGGGCAGTTTGTCAGACACGGGAGGTCTCCTTCGAGGGTCTGCCGGCCGCAGCCAGCGGGGTTCTGCTGGGGGCCCAGGCGTACGGCCCCTCACCGTGTCGGTCGCTCCCTGATGGTGACCCATCCGAACGCCAGTCGCGACGGCGGTCAGTCTATCGCGCGGCGTCTGCCCGCGCGCGGTGCGACCTTACGGCGACTCGGCCTCGATGACCGTGATCGGCCGGGTCGTGAGGGGCACGCCACGCGCGCGGCGCCGCGACTCCATGATGAGCAACGCGACGATGCCGAGCCCGAGGGCTCCGGCCTCGACCCAGGGCAACCAGGTCGTACCCGAGATCGAGTAGAGCAGCGCTCCGATTGCTGCCCCACCGCCGATGCCGATGTTGAACGAGGTGGTCAACAGGGCAGCGCCCACGTCACGCACGTTGGGCGAGGCGACACGCAGCAAGCGGGTCTGCAGCAGCGCGGGGATTCCACCGAAGGCCGTGCCCCAGATCACGAACGCGATGACCACGAGCACGGGAACTCCGGCGAAGAGCGCCAGGGCGCTGACGGCGAGCATGACGCCGGCGAACATCCCGTACAGACCGCCCCGGGGGTAGCGGCTGCCAACGACACCCGCGAGCACGAGTCCGATGGCTCCCGCGCCGCCGTAGAGGAACAAGAGGATGCTGAGCGACTCGGGCGCGAACCCGGCGGTGTCGAGAACGAAGGGGGCGATGTACGTGTAGAAGACGTTGTGGCCCGTGACGATGATGACGACGAGAACACAAATGAAAATCACGGAGGGCATCGTTGGATCGCGGCGCACCGGCAGTTTGATCTCGCCCGTCGCGAGCGAGACACGGTGCTCGACAGTGGGCAAGAACGCGATGACGGCTACGACGAGCACGACCACGGTCGCGGCGATGACGCCAAACGCCGCGCGCCAGCCGAGCACGAGACCGAGGGCTGTGCCGAGCGGAACACCGAGCACAAACGCGATCGTGCCGCCCGCGCTCGTGACGGCGACGGCCCGCGCGAGCTGGTGGCGCGGCACGAGGTGCGCTGAATAGGCACCGGCGACCGCCCAGAAGAGACCGTGGGCCAGGCCTCCAAGAACGCGCGCACCCACGAGCACTTCATAGCTCGGCGCGATCGCCGCGAGCACATTGGCGAGAGCAAAGACCCCGAGCACCGCGAGCAGCAGGCTCTTGCGCGAGTAATGCCGCGTGAGGGCCGCGAGCGGCGCGGCCGTGAGCACGACGGTGCCGGCGAAGATCGTGATGAGCAAGCCGATCTGCGGCTCGGTGACCCCTAAGTCGCTTGCCATGATCGGCAAGAGGCCCGTGGGCAAGAACTCACTCGTGACGAGCACGAAGATGGCGGCGGCGAGGGTGATGAGGCCCACCCACGGAAACGGGCGGTCGGAGCTAGTCATGAGAAGACAAACGCTTTCGCGGTCAGCGCAACGCCGCTGACAAGCACGGGGACCCCGAGACGGGCATCCGCATCTAGGCTAACGCCACCATCACCCGACAGGAGCGCCCATGACCGCCTACCTGCCCGTCGCCCGGCTGTTTCGCAATCGCGCGCCCGGCGCCGACCGCGTGGCCTTCATCGAGCTCTTCTTCGACCTCGTGTTCGTTTTCGCGGTCACGCAACTGTCACACCACGTGATCGGGCACCTCACCCCGCGCGGTGTGCTCGAAGGCGTTCTCATGCTCGTGGCCGTGTGGTGGGTGTGGATCTATACGACGTGGGTCACCAACTGGATGAACCCCGAAAAAACGCCCGTGCGGTGGATGCTCATCGCGATGATGCTCGCGGGCCTTGTGCTCAGCACTGCGATCCCCTATGCGTTCGCCGACCGGGCGTGGCCCTTCGCGATCGCGTACATCGTCATGCAGCTGGGCCGCACGATCTTCGTGGTCGTGAGCTATCGCCGCGTCGGCCAGCTCGGCAACGCCGTGAACCTCACGCGCATCGGTATCTGGTTCGTCTTCGCGGCACCGTTCTGGATCGCCGGAGCCGCCGTCGGCGGTGACCTGCAGTTCGTGTTCTGGGCACTCGCGCTCGGCATCGAGTTGTTTGCCCCGACCGTGCGCTACTGGGTGCCCGGTCTGGGCAACGCCAACATCGACTCGTGGGCGGTCGCAGGCGGCCACATGGCCGAGCGCGCGGGGCTGTTCATGATCGTGGCCTTGGGCGAGTCGATCATCGTCACGGGCACGGTCTTTAGCCGCAGTGAGTTCACGGTCTCGACGGTGTTCGCGTTCCTCGCGGCCTTCGTCGGCACGATTCTGTTCTGGTTGCTCTACTTCAGCCACGGGGCCGAGCACGGGCACCGGTTCATCTCGGCGTCTGAGCAATCCGGGGCCATCGCGCGCCTGACCTACACCTACTTGCACATGATCCTGGTGGGCGGCGTTGTCCTCGTGGCGGTGGGCGATGAGCTCGTGCTCGCGCATCCGGATGACCCGCTCGATGCCGCGACGCTCGCGGTCGTGGTGGCGGCGCCCGCCCTCTACTTGCTCGGCAACCTGCTCTTCAAGCGGTCGATCGGCCGGCCGTGGCTGCGGTCACAC
>NZ_JANRKZ010000052.1:0-18472 GCF_033763155.1 Microcella sp. | reverse complement strand
GCCGAGCACGACCCCCACGACGTCGGTGCTCTCATCGCCCACGGCGACCGTGCTCGCGAAAAGCAGGTTGGCGCCGTAACCGTCGAGAGTGCCGGTCTTGATTCCCGTCACTCCTGCCGTGCCCAGGGCGAGGTTGGTCGTCTCGAAGGTGCCGATACCCGGCACGGTGACCGACGGCAGAGCGGCGGCACTCGCAATGACCTCGTTCTCGAGCGCGATCCGCGCCAGCTCGACGAGTTCTCGGGGGGTGCCCGTGTTGCTCAGGGAGAATCCGGCGGCATCACCGATGGTGATCTCGTCGAGCCCCTGGTCGCTGAGCCACGCACGGGCGGCACTGAGGTAGTCGTTCATCGACCCGAACGCCCAGACGGCAAGCGTTTCGGCGTAGTTATTGGCCGACGGCACAATCATGAGCTCGATGACCTGTCGTTGACTCACCACCGTGCCTTGCGGCGCCGGAGCGACCGTGCCATTGAGAGCGCGGTACCGGGCCGGGAGCGCGCTATCGGCCGCCGAGAGCGTGATCGACGCGCCGGATGCTCCCTCCGCGATCGGGTACGCATCGAGCACCACGAGCGCCGTGATGACCTTCGTGATCGAGGCAAGCACACGAGGCCGGTCGAGATCACGAGCGGCAAAGATCTGCTCACCGTCTGCCGCCGCGATCGCTGCCCCACCCTCGCCCGGGAGCGCCACCGTGCCGGCGGGAGTCGTCACGGGAGAGATCGTGCTGGTGACGGCGTTGATCGGGGCAACGGGGGCGAGCCCCGCAGCGATCGCATAGGCGAAGGTCGCTAGTGCCAGCGAGAGAATCGTTGCGGCGGCGATCGCCCGTCGACGCCCCGCCGACGAACCGCGACTCATGCCGAATCGCGCCAGACGATTTCGGTGGCCAAGAGAGCGCCGTTCGATTCGAGCGAGCCCGTGCGAACTTGCTCGAGAACAAGCTCGGCGGCCCGGGCCCCCAACTGACCAGCGGGCTGTCGCACTGTTGACAGTGCCGGCCGAGCCCGAACGGCCCACGAACTGTCGTCGAAGCCGACGACGCCCACATCACCGGGAACGGTTCGACCGGCCGTGCGTAAGGTTTCGAGCGCGCCCGCCGCGATGGCGTCTGACGCCGCAAACACGCCGTCGATGTCGGGGTCGCTCGCGAGCAACTCGGCCATGCCTGCCACGCCGGCAGCGTAGGTGTAGAACCGCTGGCGGGCGACGAGGGTGTCATCGAAGTCGCCCCCCATGGCCTCGCGAAAACCGGCGAGACGGTCACGACCCGAATCGCGGTCAAGACCCGCGGCGATCATCCCGATGCGGCGACGACCCGTGCCGCGCAAGCGCTCGGTGATCTGTCGGGCTGCCCCGCGGTTATCGATGCCGACCCACGGCAGTTGCGGCTGGTTGTCGGGGCGTCCGACCATCACCGCAGGCAAACGCAGGTCAGCGATCGCTTGCGAAATGGGGTCATCTTCGCGTGCCGACACGATGATGGCGCCATCGACGAATCCGCCGCCCAGATAGCCCGTGACGCGCTGGGAGTCGCGCTCGGTGTCGATGATGAGCGAGACCAGTTGGTAGTCGGCTGCCGACAGGGCCGCATTGGCACCGAGCAGAATGGCCCCGATGTTGGGGTCGTCAATGAACACCGAGTCGGGCTCGTGCACGATCAGCGCAATCGCCCCCGACGACTGCTTCGCGAGATTGCGCGCGGCGGTATTGCGCACATAACCGACCTTGGCAATCGCCGCCTCGATCGCTTCGCGGGCAGCGGCCGAGACATACGGCTCACCGTTGAGAACGCGCGAAACGGTGCCGCGCGAGACGCCAGCCTCGGCGGCGACGTCGAAGATCGTCGCGCGCTTGTGACGGCTCACCGAATCAGACACGCGCTCAGTGTAGCCACGCATCACGCTGCCACCGGTGACCCGGATTCGTTCGGGGTGTTGACACACGCGGTCACGCGTGCGTACTCTGTGAGCGCTCACAGAAAACCAACGCTCTGCTCACGTCGTGCAAACCTGTGCACGCTCCCAGAGCCTGGTGGCCCGAGCAACAACGACGTTGACATTGCCCTCGGAAGGACGGCCTGTGACCACTCCCCTGACCCTGAGCCACGAGCAGTCGCTCGTGCCGGGCTGGGCCACGGGCACCATCACGCTCGGCTGCGACTACAACCCCGAGCAGTGGGACGAATCGGTCTGGCGCGATGACATCGCGCTCATGCGCGAACTGGGGGTCGACCTCGTCGCGATCAACATCTTCGGGTGGGCGCAACTTCAACCGCAGCCCGGTCCCTTCGACTTCAGCCGCCTCGACCGCATTTTGTCGTTGCTGCATGAGGCGGGCATCCGCGTGAACCTGGGAACGGGAACGTCGTCGCCACCTCCGTGGATGGCGCGCGTGCATCCCGAAACGCTCCCCCAATTCGCCAACGGCACGCTTGCCTGGCCGGGTGGTCGACAGGCATGGTGCCCGAGTTCCGTCGTGTTTCGCCAGAAGGCGATCGAGCTCGTGACGGCGATGGCCGAGCGTTATGGCAACCACCCTGCTGTCGCCCTCTGGCACGTGTCAAACGAACTCGGGTGCCACAACGCCCTCTGCTACTGCGACGGCTCTGCTCGCGCGTTCCGCACTTGGCTTCGTGCGCGGTACGGCACGCTTGACGCCCTCAACACGGCGTGGGGCACGGCGTTCTGGAGCCAGCGGTATGGCACGTGGGATGACATTCTTCCGCCGCGCGCGACGCGCTCGGCCGGCAACCCCGCGCAGGTGCTCGACTTCAAGCGATTCTCGTCCGACGAGCTGCTCGACTACTACCGCGCCGAGGCGGCGGTGCTGCGCCAACACTCGAGTGTTCCCGTCACGACCAACCTCATGGTGACGGCCCACATTCAGACGCAGGACTACTTCTCGTGGGCGCCTGAGCTTGATCTCATTGCCAACGATCACTACCTCGACCACCGTCTGCCCGACCCGATCGCCGAGCTCGCGTTCAGCGCCGACCTCACGCGCGGCCTTGCCGGTGGCAAGCCCTGGATGGTCATGGAGACCTCGACGAGCGCGGTGAGCTGGCAGCCGGTCAACCACGCGAAGCGTGACGGCGAGCTCGTGCGTACCGTGCTGGGCCACATCGCTCGCGGCGCCGACTCGATGTGCTTCTTCCAGTGGCGAGCATCACGCAGCGGCGCCGAGAAGTTTCACTCCGCGCTCCTGCCCCACGGCGGAACCGCTGGCCACGGCTGGGCCCAGAGCCTCGAGCTCTCGGGCTTGCTCGATCGCCTGGCGCCGGTCGTTGGCTCGACCGTGCACGCTCGCGCCGCGCTCGTTTTCTCGTGGGAGTCGTGGTGGGCCGCCGAAGGTGACTCGCAGCCGAGCAGCCTGTTGCGGTACCTCACCGAGGCCCACCGCTACCACCGTGCACTTCGAGCCCTCGGCGTCACGGTTGACATGGTCGCACCGGGCACCGATGTGAGCGCGTACAACCTGGTCATCGCGCCGACGCTCTATTCGGTGACGGATGCCGCGGCACGAGCGATCTGTGACGCCGCCGAGGCTGGCGCCACCGTCGTGATCACGCCCTTCACGGGCATCGTCGACGAACACGATGCGGTGATATCCGGCGGATACCCCGGAGCGTTCCGCGACCTTCTCGGACTCACGATTGACGAGTTCCGCCCTCTCGCGGCCGACGCCACGGTCACCCTGTCGAGCGGTGCGCGCGGCACTATCTGGACCGACGCCGTGCGCGTCACCGATGCCAATGTCGTCGCAACCTACAGTGACGGGCCCGCCGCGGCATCCCCGGCGATCACTCGTCGCTCTGTCGGGTCGGGATCGGCGTGGTACATCGGCACCGTTCTCGACGATGACAGCCTGCTGGCGCTCATGCGCGAACTCGCCGGTGGTGCAGGAGTTCCGGTCGTTGAGGTCGGCTACGACGTTGACCTTGTGACGAGGCGCTCGTCCACCGACGAGTTCACGTTCATCATCAACCATCGTTCCGAGGCCATCGCGGTACCGTACGCGGGTCTCGACCTGGTTTCAGGCGAGACGGTATCCGACGCCACTCCGCTACCAGCGGGTGCCGTGCGCGTCGTTGTGTCAGAGAGGAGCGATCGTGGCGCGTGACACTGCTGTCAAAGCCTCGAAGAAGGTCAGCCACAAGGGGGCACTCGCCGTCTTCTTGCTGCCGTTCGGCGTACTGTTCGTGTTGTTCTACCTGGTACCCGTTCTCTACGCGGTCTACCAGTCCCTTCTCACGGTCGAGCGCGAGGGAACCTTTGGCCCTGCCGTGCAGGTCTTCGGAGGCCTGACTCAGTACATCGCGGTGTTCCAGAACGGGCCGTTCTGGGAGTCGATCGGTCGTGTACTTCTCTTCGGAGTCGTGCAAGTGCCGGTCATGCTCGGAGTCGCACTCGTGCTCGCACTGTTGCTCGACTCGCCGCTCATTCGGGGCTCGAAGTTCTTCCGCCTCGCGTTCTTCGCGCCCTACGCGGTGCCGAGCGTTATCGCAGCGATCATGTGGGGCTTCTTGTACTCGCCCAACCTCTCGCCGTTTACAGCAGTGACCTCGAATGTTGACCTGTTGTCGGCGGATGCTGTGCTCTGGTCGATCGCGAACGTGGTCACCTGGGTCTACGTCGGCTACAACATGCTCATCATTTACTCGGCGTTGCTCTCGATTCCGCAAGAGATCTACGAAGCAGCTCGCATTGATGGGGCCGGTCAGTTGCGCATCGCGTGGTCGATCAAGATCCCGCTAGTCGTGCCAGCGCTGGTGCTGACGGGCATCTTCTCGATCATCGGAACGCTGCAATTGCTCACCGAGCCGCAGGTCTTCCAGAGCTTCTCCAACGCGGTGACGAGCACGTTCACGCCGAACCTGACGATCTACTCGACCGCCTCGGTGCCGAACATCAGTCTCGCCGCCGCCATGTCGGTCGTGCTGGCACTGACGACCTTCGCCCTCTCATTCACCGTGCTCAAGTTCACGCAGCGGAGGACCGCAGAATGACCGTCTCAACCGAAACCCGCGCCTTGCGTACGCAAGGCATGAAGAAGCCCGCTCGCGATGGAGGCATTCGCGAAAGTGCCGTGTCTCGCGTCGTCGCGATGGCGGTCATGATCGTCGCCACGCTCTACTTCTTGACGCCGCTGTGGTGGCTTCTCGTGGCGTCGAGCAAGACACGCGAAGACTTCACGTCGACCAACCCGCTGTGGTTCGCTGACTTTGCCCTCATCGACAACATTGCCGCTCTCGTCGAGTATCGCGATGGCGTCTTCATTCGATGGCTGGCGAACAGCGCTCTCTATGCCGGACTCGGTGCGTTCTTGGCGACTCTCATCGCGGCGATGGCTGGCTATGCGATCGCGAAGTACAGCTTCTTCGGCCGCGAGACGCTCTTCAACCTGATCCTGGGCGGTGTGCTCGTGCCGGCAACGGCCCTGGCCCTGCCGTTGTTCTTGCTCTTCAGCCAGACGGGCATGACCAACACGATCTGGGCCGTTCTGCTGCCGAGTCTTGTGAGCCCATTCGGTGTGTATCTCTCGCGCATCTTCGCCGCGGCGAGCGTGCCCAACGAAATCATTGAGGCCGCACGAATCGATGGCGCGGGAGAAGTGCGCACGTTCTTCACCGTCGCCACACGCCTCATGGCTCCAGCCCTCGTCACGATCTTCCTCTTCCAGTTCGTCGGTATCTGGAACAACTTCTTCTTGCCGCTCATCATGCTGCGCGACGAAGAGCTCTTTCCGGTCACCCTCGGCCTCTACGTCTGGAACACGCAAGTGAGCCAGATTCCTGACATCCGCGCGCTGGTCGTTATCGGCTCGCTGTTGTCGGTCATTCCCCTCATCGTCACCTTCCTCGCACTGCAGCGGTTCTGGCAGTCGGGGTTGGCGAACGGCGGTCTCAAGTGAGTTCTCGCCGACAGACCCTCGACCGCGACGCGGCCGAGTGGAGCAGCACCACCACCAATCGAAAGGAACACAGCATGGCGATCTCTCGAGTCGCACGTGTGGGGGCCATTGCGGCCATCTCCGCACTTGCGCTGACGGCCTGCTCGACCGGCGGCACTGACGCCCCCGGCGCGAGCGGCGACTGCGCCCCCTCCGACGGACCCGTCACCCTCACCTTCACCAGCTGGCTCCCCGGCGTTGAAGAGGCCGTGGCGATCTGGAACGAGGAGAACCCCGACATTCAGGTCGAGGTGCAGACGGGCCCCAACGGTAACGGCGGTACCTACCAGAACTTCTTCAACCAGCTCGCGGCCGGCAACGCACCCGACCTCGGTCAGATTGAGTTCGACGCCATGCCGAACTTCCGCGTTCAGGACGGCCTCGAGAACATCGCGGCCTGTGAAGGAATCCTCGAGGCGGAGGACCAGTTCGTGGGTTGGACCTGGAGCCAGGTGACCTTCGGTGAGGAGAACGCGGTCTACGCGATCCCGCAAGACACCGGCCCCATGGCCATGTTCTACCGTGCCGACCTCTTCGAGGCTGCGGGCATCCCGGTTCCCACCACGTGGGAAGAGTACGAGGCTGCCGCCGTGCAGATTCGTGAGCTGGGTGGCTACATCAACAACTTCTCGCAGAGCGACATCAACGCGTTCGCGGGTCTGGTGTGGCAGGCCGGTGGCGAGTGGTTCTCGAACGACGCCGATGGCTGGACGGTTGACATGACCGGTGCCGAGACGACGCAGGTCGCCGAGTACTGGCAGGGCCTCATCGACAACGACCTCGTCGCTGTCTACCCGCCGTGGACCGACGAGTGGAACGCCGCCTACAACTCGAGCGAGCTGTGGACGTGGGTTTCGGCCGTCTGGGGTGCCAACACCATCGCGAGCGGTGCGCCTGACACCGCCGGCAACTGGGCTGTCGCCCCGATGCCGCAGTGGGAAGCCGGCGCGAGCGCCGCGGGCAACTGGGGTGGCTCGACCACCGCAGTGCTCAAGGGTTCGGACCACCCGTACGAGGCCGCACAGTTCGCTCTGTGGCTCAACACGGACGCCGACGCTCTCACGGCGATGAACCGCACCGCCAACATCTACCCCGCGACGATCGCCGGAGCCCAGCTTCCGGTCTTCGGTGAGGGTGTGGAGTTCTACGGCGGACAGAAGATCTACGAGGTCTTCGCCGAGGCCGGCAACAACGTCGACCCCAACTTCACGTGGGGCCCGACCATGACGCAGGTCTACAACGATGTCGCTGATGGCTTCTCCGGTGCCGTTTCGGGCAACGGTACACTCTTGGATGCACTGACCGCTGGTCAGGACGCCACGATCGCAGCCCTCAAGGCGGCCTCGATTCCCGTCAAGGAGTAGGTATTTCGCTTCTCCACCTCCGTGCCGCGGGTGTCAGCTTCGTGCTCGACGCCCGCGGCACGGCCGTGCCACGGCTCATTCACTGGGGTGACGACCTCGGTGACGTTGAGCCGACCATGCTCGAGACCGTTGCCGCAGGACTTCCGGCGATCGCTCCGAGCTCGCCCGACATTCCGCTCGTGCCGTCGATTCTCGCTGGGCCCGCTGAAGGCTGGAGCGGGTTCCCAGCGCTCGTTGCGCACCGCATCGGTGCCGGCCCCGCGCGTTTGCCCATGCGCATCCAGCGAACAGGTCATGTTCAGTCAACCGAGCACTCGGTCTCGGTAGAGCTTCTCGTTCACGACGATTACGGCCCCCTCGTGACGGTGGGCTGGCACGCACGTCTTTCTCCCGAGGGTGTTCTGGTGATCGCGCTGGATGCCCGCGCCGAAGCCCCCGAAGGCGTCGAGCTGCATCGTCTCGCGGCGACCGTGCCGGGTCCCGCGCGTGCGAGCGAACTGCTCGACTTCAGTGGGCTCTGGGCCGCCGAGCGGACTCCGCAGCGCGGCGCCGTGCGCGACGGCCTGCACCTCCGCGACCAGCGTCGCGGCCGTCCCGGCCACGACGCCCCCTACCTCACGGTGCTCGGCACGCCCGGGTTCGGCTTCCGCTCGGGAGAAGTCTGGGCGCTGCACCACGCCTGGAGCGGCAATAGCACGACGGGCGTCGAGTCGATGCCCACGGGCCACCGGCGCCTGCTGGCCTCCGAGCTGCTCGCCCCCGCCGAGATCGTGCTCGCCGCTGGCGAGACCTACACCGCTCCCGAGACCGTGCTCGCCTGGTCGAGCGCCGGGCTCGACGGCCTGAGCGACCGCTTGCACCCCTTCGTGCGCGCCCTGACTCCCCCAACGCACCGTCCTGTCGTGCTCAACACCTGGGAGGCCGTCTACTTCGACCACGCGCTCGAGTCACTGATGCCGCTCGTCGATGCGGCGGCCGAGCTCGGCATCGAACGCTTCGTGCTCGACGACGGCTGGTTCACGGGCCGCACCGATGACCGCCGCGCGCTCGGTGACTGGACCGTCGATCCCGAGCGCTGGCCGGCGGGGCTGCATCCGCTCGTGGACGCCGTGGTTGAGCGCGGTATGGAGTTCGGGCTGTGGGTTGAGCCAGAGATGGTGAGTCCCGATTCGCGGCTGGCACGTGAGCATCCCGAATGGATGCTCGCCGACGCCGCGACCGACACCCAGCATCCCCCGACCTGGCGCTTCCAGCACACGCTCGATCTCACGATCGACGAGGCGCGAGCGCACCTACTCGAGAGCCTGAGCGCCCTGCTCGCCGAGTACCCCATCGCCTTTCTCAAGTGGGATCACAACCGCGACCAGCACGCCGGCAGCGCGGCCGCCCACACCCGCGCGGTGTACGCACTCATCGACGATCTGCGCGCGCGCTTTCCGCACGTCGCCATCGAGAGCTGCGCCTCGGGCGGAGCGCGTGTCGACCTCGGCATGGCCGCGCGGGTGCACCGCTTCTGGACGAGTGACACGAACGACGCCCTCGATCGGCAGCGCATCCAGCGCTACAGCGGTCTGCTCATGCCGCCCGAGTTGCTCGGCGGGCACGTCGGCGCTCCCCGTGCGCACATCACGGGCCGTACGCACGATCTGTCGTTCCGCCTCGCGACGGCTCTGTTCGGCAGCGCCGGCATCGAGTGGAACGTCACAACTGCCGACGCCGCCCAGCTCGACGCCCTGCGCGAGTGGGTCGCGACCGTCAAGCTCGTGCGCCCGTTGCTCACGACGGGTCGCACCGTGCGCACCGATGAAGCCACCGACGATCGCTACGTGCACGGCCTCGTTTCGCCCGACGGCTCGGAGGCCCTCATCGCGCTCGTGACGCTCGCGACGGCAGCCGTCGCCGTGCCGCCGCCCCTCCGGTTTCCGGGCCTTGACCCCGGCCGGCGCTATCGCATCGAGCCACTCACCGTCGGTGGTCCGCCGCATGCGATTCAGGATGCTCCCCCGGCGTGGCTCGCCGACGGCGGCATCACGATCACGGGTCGGCTGCTGGCCGAACTCGGGCTGCCTGTGCCTCTGCTAGCCCCCGAGCAGGCGCTATTGCTGCGCGCGGTTGCGGTCGACTAAAGCTGTAATGCGTACAGCGCCACGGCGCTCGCCGCGGCAACGTTGAGCGAGTCAACGCCGTGTGCCATCGGGATGGTGACGACGACATCGGCGGCCTCGAGCGCTGCGCGGCTGAGGCCGTCGCCCTCGGTGCCGACGACGATCGCCACACGGTCAGGCGCACTCGCCGCGAACTCTCGCAAGCCCACGGCGTCATCGGCGAGGGCGAGCGCCGCGATCGTGAAGCCCGCGGCGTGCAACTGCGGCACGGCCTCGCTCCACTCGGGCAAGCGAGTCCACGGTACCTGCAGCACCGTTCCCATCGAGACGCGCACGCTGCGGCGATACAGCGGGTCAGCGCAACGCGGGGTGATGAGCACGGCATCGGCGCCGAGGCCCGCCACCGAGCGGAAGATCGCTCCGACGTTGGTGTGATCGACGACGTCTTCGACGATGACGACGCGGCGAGCATCCCGCAGCACGTCGGCAACCGGCGGCAGCGCGGGCCGGTGCATGCTCGCCAGAGCCCCGCGGTGGAGGTGAAAACCCGTGAGCTCTTCGAGCAACCCGGCCTCGCCGACGTACACGGGCACGTCGCGTTCGCCGAGCAGGGCGTCGAGTTCGGGCAGCCACTTTTCGCTCGTGAGCACCGACCGCGGCACGTGCCCCGCGCGCAACGCGCGGCCGATCACGGTGATCGACTCGGCGATGTAGAGCCCGCCCTGCGGCTCGGTCGCGACGCGAAGGGCGACATCGGTGAGCCGCGCATAGTCGGCGAGAGCGGGTTCGTCGAGCGTCGTGATGTGCTCGATGCGCATGAATGCCCGCCTTTCATGTGCAGCGCGTCGGTCGCCCTGCCAGCCTCCGGAAACATACTCGAAACCAGAGCGTTCTAGTCTGCAAGGGAACCACCGGAGGCCCCATGTCCATCGCCGCACCGCTCGTTGAGCTTGATGCGGCCACGCGTGCCTCCGTCGATCAGGCCGTTGAGCTTCTTCGTGGTCGACGCATCGCGGTGTTGACCGGGGCCGGCGTGAGCACCGACTCGGGCATCCCCGACTATCGCGGCGTCGGCGCACCCGTGCGCACGCCCATGACCTACAGCCAGTTTCTCGCGGACGAGCCCTACCGCAAGAGGTACTGGGCCGGCAGCCACCTCGGGTGGGAGCGCTTCGCCGCGGCGGGTCCCAACGCCGGCCACCGCACGCTCGCTGAACTGGAACACGCCGGCATCGTGACCGGTGTTGTCACGCAAAACGTTGATGGCCTGCACGTGCGGGCCGGAAGCCGACGCGTCGTCGACCTGCACGGCAGCATGGACCGCGTCACGTGCTTGCACTGCGGCCAGACCTTCGACCGCGGAGCCATCGCGGAGCGCATCACGCGCCTCAACCCGTGGCTGACCGACGCCGACGCCACCATGAACCCTGACGGTGATGCCGAGGTGGCCGATGTCTCGCGCTTCGAGGTTCCCGCCTGCTCGGTGTGCGGCGGCACGCTCAAGCCCGACATCGTGTTCTTCGGCGAGTTCGTGCCTCCCGTCAAGTTTGAAGAGGCGCGCGGCATCGTGGCGCGATCGGATGCTCTGCTCGTGCTCGGCTCGTCCCTCGTCGTGAACTCGGGCATCCGCCTCGTCGGCCTTGCGGCTAAGAAGCGCATCCCCACGATCATCGTCAACCGCGGCGAGACGAAAGCCGACAACCGCGCGGCCCTTAAGATTGACGCGGGCACGACAGAGACACTGGCTGCGTTCAGCGCCGCTCTGCTGCCCTGACGGGCCGTCGATCGACGAGGGCCTGCTGAAGGGAATCCTCATGACGGTCTTCGCACTCGTGCGCCACGGCGAAACCGATTGGAACCGCGAGCGGCGCATCCAGGGCTCCACCGATATTCCGCTCAACGACACGGGGCGTGAGCAGGCCCGGGCGACCGGCACACTGCTCGCCAGCCGACACTGGACGGCCCTCGTGGCCTCTCCCCTGTCGCGTGCCGCCGAAACCGCGAGCATCATCGGCGCCGAGGTCGGCCTCGGAGAACCCGAGCTTGAGCCGCGTCTGGCTGAGCGCGATTACGGAGACGCAGAAGGCTTGACCGGTCCCGAAATCGACCTGCGCTACCCCGACGGTGCTGACGTGCCGGGTCGCGAGCCCCGCGAAGCGGTCGCCGACCGGGCCGTCGCGGCCCTCCACGACCTCGCTGCCCGCCACCCGGGTGAAGCCGTCATCGTCGTTGCCCACGGCGGCGTGATTCGCAGCGTGCTCGAGACCGTCGCGCCCGGTAAGCACCGTGAGCCGATCACGAACGGCTCGGTGCACTCGTTTCGTCACGCCGATGGCGCCCTCGAACTCGTCGCCTTCGATGACCCCATCGACGAGCAATCGATCTTTCCGATGGCCATCGACTTCGAGCAGCAGAACCGTCTCGCTGAGCGCGAGCGCGAGCGCGAGCGCGAAGGCCACTGATGGCGAGCGGCCCCGAGCGTTTTCTCGCCGCAACGGCGCACTTGCCGATCACTCCGCAACGGATGCCCGACTCGACCCACACGGCCGCCGAAGCCGCCGCTGCCGTCGGGTGCGAGGTGGGCGCGATCGTCAAGTCACTCGTGTTCGTTGCCGTGAGCGACTCGGGGCGTGAGCCACTGCTCGCACTCGTGTGCGGGGACAACCGCGCCGACCTCGATGCCCTCGCCGACGTCGTCGGCGCCCGCATTGAAAAGGCGGACGCCGCAACCGTCAAGCTCGCGACGGGCTACTCGATTGGCGGGGTTCCGCCGCTCGGGCATCCGTCGCCCGTGCCCACTGTGATCGACCGTGACCTACTGCGCTTCGACACCGTGTGGTCAGCGGCGGGCAGCGGCTACGACGTCTTCGCGGCGAGCCCGCAGCAGCTCGTCGAGTGGACGGGTGGCACGCTCGCCGACATCGGCACGCGCTAGCGCCGCGAGCGACCAAACGCGGCCTGTTCGCGCAGCAACTCAAGCAGCACCGCGGCCGAGCGACTCCAGTCGAAGCGCGCGGCCTCAGCGGGTGCCGCGGCCGAGCGACGCTCCCACTCCCCCGTGGCTAGCAGTTCGGTGATGCGCGCGGCGAAGGCCTCAGCATCCCCCGCCGCCGCATAGAGCGCCGTGTCGCCGCCGATTTCGCGAAAGATCGGGATGTCGCTCACCACCACAGGCGTGCCGCGACCCATGGCTTCAACGAGCGGGATGCCGAAGCCTTCGTCGCGCGATGCCGTGACGAGCGCGGTGGCGCTGTCGAGCAGGGCGGCGTACTCGTCGTCACTCACGCCATCGTGCACGACGAGCGACCCGGCGGGCGCCGCCGCTTCGAATCGCTCGCGATCGGCGGGTCGGATTCGGCTCAGCAGGTGCAGCCGCGCGCCCGGGAGGTGGTGCAGGGCCGCGACCAGTGTGTCGACGCCCTTGTAGGGCATGAATGAGCCCATGTAGACCAGCTCGATACCTTCAGGCCGTGTGCGGGGCGCAACGGTCGCCGGTCGGTCGGCGGCGTTAGGTACAACGGTGATCGAGCGCTTCGTGAGCCGGTGCTGGCGCATGAGCGCGCGCGTGGTGTCGCTCACGGTCACGACCGCGTCGGCGCGATTGAGCAGCATCCGCTGCGGCCACCACGCGAGGTGGTAAAGCCGCCAACCGAGGCGCACGGGCCACGGCAGATCGCGCGGCGGCGTGGGATGCGCGTAGTAGATCAGGTCGTGCAGCGTGAGCACGAGCGGGTAGCGCCGCCCGAGCGCGCCCATGGTCTGCATGGGGCTGAAGACGATGTCGGGTGACACACGGTTCACCTCGAGGGCCACGAAGGGCTCACGCGGGCTTGTGGGGCCGCTCACGCGGTGCCAGGGCAAGCCTGCGGGCAGCATGGCAAGTTGCCGCTCGTCGCTGATGAGCAATTCGAGCGACTCGGTGTCGGCGAGCTGCTCGCGCAGGGCATCCACGAGTCCCGCGGTGAAGCGGCTGATGCCGTCGTGGCGCGGAAACCGCACATAGCGACAGTCGACGACGATCTTCACGCGCTACGCCACAAACTCGCGAATGGCCGCGGCAGCCTCGACCGGCTTTTCGTAGTGCACGAGATGGCCGACGCCCTCGATGACCTCAAGGCGGGCATCCGGAAACAGCGTCACGAGGTGTCGCTGCGCCTCAAGCGGCGTGATGTCGTCGTTGTCGGCCACGATCAACAGCGTGCTCGGAGTGATGCGAGCCGCGTATTCCGAGACGTCGTGCGAGACGGATGCGCGAAACGCCTCGAGCAAGCTGTCACGGTTGGCGAACGCCGAGAAATAGCGGTCGTGCTCTTCGTGAATCCAGCGGCGCAGTTCTTTGTCGTCGGTCTTGGCCATCGTGACGCTCATGATGCGCGTGACGAGCCGGCTGCGCAGTGCCGCGAATCCGAGCTTCTCGGGCAGGGCAGCCCCGACGCGATAGAAGCCAACGGCGAGCCGCGTAAGCACACCTCTCGGGCCCGCGAGGGCGTTCTGGCCGATGGGGTTGACGAGAACGACCTTCGGCGTCGGCACACCACTCGCGACGGCGGCCGAGACGACGATCGACCCGAACGAGTGGCCGAGCAACACGGCGGTGCCGCGCACTCCGGCGGCGCCGAGGAAGGCGTCCAGCCACGCGACATAGCCATCGATGTCGTGCGGGCGATCGGCGAGCGGCTCGCTCGCACCAAAGCCGGGCAGGTCGGGGGCGAGAAAACGGATGCCCGGCAACTGCGCCACGACCGGCCCGAGTCCGTGGTGGTCACCGCGAAAACCGTGCACCAGCACGACGGTGCGATCGGCGTCGGCCGGCCCGTATTCCACGAAGTGGGTCGCCATCCCGAGCACGTCGATCGTGTGATCGCGAGCGGGAATGAGCGCGAGGGCGTCGGCATATGGAGAAGCGATAGGCATCGTCTTCAGTCTAGGCAAGTGGCCGTCGGCCCACAGGCCTAGGCTGATTGGCGTGACCCTCTTGCAGCGCGACGTGGCCGTCTTTGACCTCGAAACGACGGGGGTGGATGTTCGCACCGCCCGCATCGTCACCGCGTGCATCGCCGTGCTCGACGCGACGGGCGCTCTCGTGTCGCGTCGTGACTGGCTGGCCGATCCGGGCGTCGAGATCCCGGAGGGCGCGGCAGCCATTCACGGCATCACCACGGAGCGAGCGCGAGCCGAGGGCCGCCCGGCCGCCGACGTCGTGGCCGAGATCGTCGACGAGTTGCGCGCCCACCTCAGTGCGGGGCTCCCCCTCGTGGTCTACAACGCCCCCTACGACTTGTCCCTGCTGAGGTTCGAAGCCGAGCGGCACGCGGTCGCGCCTCTCGTCGACCCGGCTCCCGTCATCGACCCTCTCGTGATCGACAAGGCCGTCGACCGCTACCGCAAGGGCAAGCGCACGCTCGAGGCTGCCGCGGCCCACTACGGCGTTGCTCTCGACGGCGCGCACGACGCGGGGGTCGACGCGATCGCGGCCGGCCACGTTGCCCGCGCGATCGTTGAGGCTCACGCGGCGAAACTGCCCAGCACGCTCGATGAGCTGCACGCTTCTCAGGTCGGCTGGCACGAGCAGCAGGTCTCGAGCTTCGAGGACTACATGCGCACGCAGCGCGACCAACACTTCACGGCCGACCGCGGGTGGCCCGTGCGCTCGTGACTCGCTGAGCCTCTTTACGTTACCAACGCTCGCTCAGTCAGCGGACGATTGCTCACCTCGATGCTACGGTGCTTTCATGATCGCGCCCACGACGCCCGCGAAGCCAATCGCCTACTCGGGACTTTCGGTCGCGGCAATGACCGTAGCCTTCGTTAGCGTGGTTGGGATGGCCGCGCCCGCACTCGGGCTTGTGCTTGCGATTGCTGGCGTCTGGTTGGCCTTACGGTCCCGGCGCGAGCTTCGCGATCATCCCGAATTGGGAGGCTGGGAACTGTCGCTAGGAGCAATGATTGTCTCCTCACTAGTGTTGCTCGGCACTCTCGCGACCGTGGTTGCGCCGTTCGTCATGTCCGTTGTGTTTCTGATGCTCGGCTGCTTGCGCCGCACTGTGGAGCAACTTGATTCTGCGGACTTGACCAAGCGAGCCCTGCCGTGACGCGAGTGACTACTCGGTGGGCGACGGTGGACGACGCTGTGGCTGTTTCCACGATTCACGTCGAAGCGTGGCAAGTCGCTTACCGAAATCTCCTCCCCGCAAGCCTTCTCGACGGTCTGAATGTCGAGGAGCGCACCCAGAGTTGGACGGAGTGGATTAAGCGATCGCTCTCGGGATCACCGACTGACGGCGATGCACCCCTGCAGCGCCTGATCGTCGCGGAGTGCGCCGGCGACATCGTGGGGTGGGCAACGTTCGGAGGCGGACGTGATGTCGGCACCGAGCAACAGGGCGAACTCGCCGGGCTCTACGTGCACCCGCAGCACTGGGGTGGTGGGTTCGGATTTGAATTGTTGCAACGCGCTGAACAGGAGTTGACCATCGCAGGATTTGTGGATCAATTTCTGTGGGTTATGGCGGGGAATGCACGAGCAATGTCGTTCTACGAGCGTCACGGCTGGCGTGCTGACGGTCAGCAAAAATTGTTCGTCCTTGGCCGGGACGCCGAAGTCGAAGGGCTTCGGTACGTCCGCCAATAACAACGAAGGGCCCCGCCACACTGGCGGGGCCCTTCGCGGTGCAGTAGGTGACTACTGACCGAAGTTCTTGAAGCGCTGGTTGAACTTCTCGACGCGACCGGCCGAGTCCATGATGCGCTGCTTGCCCGTGTAGAACGGGTGCGAAGCCGACGAGATCTCGACGTCAATGACCGGGTAGGTCACGCCGTCAAGGTCGATGGTCTTGTCGCTCGTCACGGTCGAACGCGTGAGGAACGTCTCGCCCGAGGCCAGGTCGCGGAACACGACGGCGGCGTACTCGGGGTGGATGTCAGTCTTCATGAGCGGATTCCTTGGAAGTGTGTGGTTAGCGCAAGCGATTCGGTGCGCAGCGATAGGCACGAGGCCCAACGGTCAAGAATAGCAGAGGCGACGAGCTACGACAGCGTCAGGCTGCCCGCGCCGCGAAGCGCGCGCCATCTCGCGTGACCACGAGCCCCAGGCCGAAGGTGGCCGTGAGGTTCTCGCTCGTGATTACGTCGCCCAGGGCGCCGGCCGCCGCGATTTCGCCATCGCGGAGGAGCATCGCGTGCGTGAAGCCCGGCGGAATCTCTTCCACATGGTGGGTCACCATGACCATGGCGGGCGAGCTCGGCTCGCTCGCGTAGGCACCGAGCAACTGCAAGAGTTCTTCGCGCGCTCCGAGGTCGAGGCTTGCCGCGGGTTCGTCCAGAAGCAGCAACTCGGGGTCGGTCATGATCGCTCGCGCGATTTGCACGCGCTTCTGCTCGCCATCACTCAGGGTGCCGAAGAGTCGGTCTTCGAACCCGTCGAGGTGCCACTCGCGCAATACGCGCTGGGCGCGGCGAACATCCACCTCGTCATAGTTTTCGTTCCAGCGGCCGGTGACCGAGTACGACGCCGTCATGACGACATCAAGCGTGCGCTCATTGCCAGGGATGCGCCGCGCTAGTGCCGTCGACGCGAAACCAATGCGCGGCCGCAACTCAAAAACGTCGGTCGAGCCGAGCTCCTCATCGAGCACGACCGCCGAGCCCGAGCTCGGGTGCATGAAGGATGCGGCGACCTGCAGCATGGTCGTCTTGCCGGCTCCGTTGGGGCCGAGAACGACCCAGCGCTCGTCGGAATTCACCTGCCACGTGACATGGCTGAGGATGGCATTGCCGTCACGCGTGAGAGAGACATCGTCGAACTGGAGAACGCTAGCCATGATGCCTCCAGCCTAGAGCAGGCTGCGATAGAGCTCCGTCGTGCGTTGGGCGATGCGATCCCACGAGAACATCTGTTCCGCGCGGTCTCGACCGGCCGCTCCCATCGCGTAGGCGAGGTTTTCGTCGCTCACGACCTCGGTGAGCGTTGCAGCCAGATCGGCGATGAATTGCTCGGGGTCGAGTGGCGTACCTGAGCCATCGTGCACTTGGTCAATGGGCACCAGGCGACCCGTGACGCCGTCGTCGACAACCTCAGGAATTCCCCCGGTGTTCGTGCCCACGACGGCGACACCGCACGCCATGGCCTCGAGATTCACGATGCCCAGCGGCTCATAGACACTCGGGCACACGAATGTGGTGGCGGCCGAGAGCACGGCAGACAGTTCGATCGGCGAGAGCATCCGTTCGATCCACACGACACCCGTTCGCTCGGTCTGCAGGGCAGCCACGCCGTGTTGCACCTCCCGCAGAATCTCGGGGGTGTCGGGGGCTCCCGCGCACAGAATGAGTTGCACGTCTGCCGGAAGCCGGCGCGCCGCCTCCAGCAGGTACGGCAAGCCCTTTTGCCGCGTGATGCGGCCCACGAACACGACCGACGGGCGGTCGGGATCGATGCCGAGCGCGCGCACTGCATCGTGATCGATCGTGCGTTGCCAGCGCTCGAGGTCGATGCCGTTGTGAATGACGCTCACGCGTGACTCGTCGATCTCGGGGTAGCACCGCAGGATGTCGCGGCGCATGCCATCGCTCACGGCGATGACGGCATCCGCCGATTCAAACGCGTTCTTCTCAATCCACCGCGAGATGCGGTAGCCGCCGCCCAGTTGCTCAGCCTTCCAGGGGCGCAAGGGCTCGAGGCTGTGAGCCGTCACGACGTGCGGGATGCCGTGCAGCAGTTGCGCGAGATGCCCCGCAGCATTGGCGTACCACGTGTGAGAGTGCACGATGTCGGCACCGTCCACGTCGTCGGCAATCGCAAGATCGACACCGAGGGTGGCGAGGGCGGGATTCGCCGAGCTCAGCGCGCCGGGAACAAGGTAGGCGTGCGTGTCGGCCTCGTTGCGTGGGGCGCCAAAACAGCGCACGCGAACGTCGTGATCGTCGCGCAAAGCCCGAACGAGTTCAGCGACGTGCACCCCCGCTCCCCCGTAGACCTCGGGCGGATACTCACGGCTGATCACATCGACGCGCATGTCGTTGACGCTAGTACAGGCGAGCCGCTATGAC
>NZ_JANRKZ010000051.1:0-3440 GCF_033763155.1 Microcella sp. | reverse complement strand
GGCAGACTCCCCAATCGCAGGAAGTTTGGGCGACCCGTGGTTGACGGTTTCGTCGCGTGACCTCCGGGGCCCGTCGCGCGATCACCGCGCCGGGTCGGGTTTCTCCGCGTGCGCAATGTGCCGTTGGCGGCACGTGCCACGAGCGGCACATTGCACTTGTGAAACATCGCCCCCGCTGCCGGATTACCGCGAGATCGGCGCAGCCGAGCGCGCGGCGAACGAGCGTCGCCGCGACGAGGTGCGCGATCTGCTCACGTCGGCAGGCTTTCAGGCAAAGGTTGCGGTGTACCCGCCGAGGTTCATGGCGAAGGTCGCGGTGTACCCGCCGTGGTTCGTGCCGAAGGTTGACGACTAGGCGTTCGGGGCAGTTCGCCGACCGGCGACTACGTGCGCGATGAAGCGCTCGGGCGTCATGATGAGCCGCCCGTTCCACGGGTTGAGTGAAGTCAGGTCGTGGTCAGAGCTCACGACGATGAGAGCTTCGGCGGCCAACGCGCAGTCGAGCACGAGGTTGTCTTCGTGATCGCGTGAGTCGTGGGCTCGACGCGGCGGGTCGAGCACAGCGCCGCCGAGTTCAGTAATGATGTCTGTCAGCTCGCCGACGTAGCGCTGTGCGGTGTCGGGGCTGGCGCCCAGACGCACGAGCACCGCCGCCGTGGTGGTGAGAATGTGCAGCGAGCTGAACAGCCGCATGTCGTCTCCATCGAGGGCGATCGCGAGACAGTCGGCGGCGGCGTTGTCGGTGGTGGGCGGGATGCGGGGCAGGTAGGGGTAGCTCGAGTCGGGCCCGACCAGGGCGTTGACGAGAACGTTGACGTCGTAGACGACCGGCGTCAGCACGTCAGGCGGCCCGGCCCACCTGCTCTGCCACGGCCGCGCGCACTTCGTCGGGTGTCACGACGCGCCCCAGTTGTTCGTGGGCCTCCTGTTGCAGAGCCTGCAGCCGTTCGGCTCGTCGATCGCGAGCGAGTCGTCGAATGGCGACGCGCAAGAACTCTGATCGATTGCCGCCGCCATAGTGTTCGACTAACTCGTCGAGGAGGGCGCGTTCGTCATCGCCAATGGCGAATCCGACGGTCTTGGCAGTCACGGTGGCCTCCTGCGTTCTCCCGTATGCAACTCGTATGCAATGGTACGGCTTGATTCAGAGTAGGCGCAACGAGACCGCGCACCCTCGGGCTATGTGCCGCCGCGACACACTGCATGTATGAGGTGACTTTGGAAGACGGCCGCGACCGTGCCGCGCCCCGGTCAGTGCGCGAACTGGTGGTTCTGGAGCGACGGATGCCCGCCTCACCTCACGCCGGGGCATCGCGCGCGACCGATCGGCTTGTGGTGCTGGAGGCTGGCTGACCTGGGTTACGCGGGATTCTCGGGTGGTGACTCCCCAAACCGCTGCTGGGCTGCTTGCTTGCTGATGCCGAGCACCAGCCCGATGAAACCCCAGCTTCGCCCATTGGCGCGAGCGGAGGTAACCGCGTTAGCAAGCTCCGTTTTGGCGCGCTCGACGTCTTTGGCGGCGAGCCCAATACGCCTCAAATCGGCGGGATCGTCAACGGGGTAATCGTCGAGGTCGATGGCGTCGAGCAGCTGCTCTATGTCGCGCACGGCTGTTTTCTTGGTCATCTACTTTCTCCTCACCGCAGGTAGTGCATGAAGCGTTGTCGCAGAGGCATCGCGTGAATGATTCGGGCGTCTTCGTCTGGGTCGACGACGATGACTTCGAGTAGTTGGCCGTTCTCGTCGGGGCCGATGATCAGCACGAGGTCAGTTTCGATTCTGACGACGCGAAAAGCGATCGAGATCGCGTGAAGAATGCTGCGATCGGTGAGGCCGTGTTTGCGTGCCGACGGAAGAGCTCGTGGCTTCACCATAACCGCCCCCCGGCCCGATTGTCAACCTTTAGTTGACGCGCTGCATGACGCCGTCATTCTGACCGCCCGAGAGCGAACCTGCAGCGCACGAGCGAGTTGTGACCTGCAGGAGCCAGAGGCGATAGTGCTGAGGAGGAGGCGTGGCCTCGTCATGGTCACGCATCGCTGCGGTGGCAGGCGTGCCTGGCGCGGGTGGTTTGAGCCGCTGTGATGACGATCAGGCTTCTGCAGCCTCCCCAATCGAAGGAACTTTGGGCGACTCGTGGTTGAAGGTTTCGCCGAGCTGGGTGAAGCCTTAGTCGGTTGCATTCGCGGCGCGGTGCCGCGCGAAAGCAACGATCAATCGCTGTGCGGGTGCTGCGTCTGACTCCAGGGCTTGTTCAACCAGCAGTGCATCAGCGGCGCTGAGCCTTATCACCCGATCTTCGAGCAACACCTGGCGAGCGCTCGACATCGCTGAACCCAGCACAAAGGCGGTGAGGTCTTGGCCTTGAATCCGCGCTGCTTCCCTGATCTGATCGAGCACGTCGGGAGCGACGCGCATGTTGATGCGAGCCTGTGTCGTGGTCATGGCGAGAGCGTACACCCAATGTATGTACATTATTTCGGCATTGGGGGCACTGTGCACGCTCGTCAGCCAAGGCGTTTGCGGAAGGTTCGCAAGGTGATGAAGAGGCTTCGATCGACGTCGACGAACTGCGTAAAGCCATAGCGCCGGTAGAACTCAACAGCGGAGTCACTGACGACGCGACCGTCGTTGGGATGCAGTGCGACAAACGTCACGGCGTTGTCGATGCGAATCACCCGCGCACCTTAGGCACTGCGGTGGAGTGGCGCGCGAGTTATTCACCTCGCCCTACGCGCGCGAGCGCTCGGCGGCCGGGCAGGCTCTCGCTGACCGCGCGGCTGGTTCTGGGGCGACGGATGCCCGCCTCACCTCACGCCTGGGCACGAGCATCGACGACGCAACGCGCATTCGGTGGGGGAGCATCCACGAGTTCAAGGGCCTCGTGGCGCCCGCGGTGATTCTGACCGACGTCGACCTGTCGAAGGAGTACCATCGCGATCTGCTCTATGTGGGGGCGTCGCGAGCGACCGATCGGCTCGCCGTCCTGGAGTCCGTGAAAGCTAGTTGAGCTTTGAGGTCGTTCCGTTGGGACGAACGACGAGGATTTGACCCTGTGTCTTGGGCGCGGCCGTGAATAGCCCGGTCGTTGCACTTCGGTGCATGTTAACCGAGTACGAGCCGGTGCTAGACGGGGTGGGACCAGCCTGCTTCTCGTTTGCCATAATCGTCACTTTCTTCTTTCGATCACGGTACTCGCCTTACCTGTTGAACGCGATATCGCTCAAGCGTGTTCCCCAGTCTCGGCTGAGGTCGCGTGCCGTCGTTTCCCATCTCTCTTGTCTCTCCCACGCAGCGACTGCGGTTGATTCCAGACCGAAAGTGACTACCGCAGCCGCAAAAGACGGGAGCACGCCGTCGCTGACCATGATCGGGATTGCGATGGCCGAACGCCAATGGGGCGTCACTCGGGCGTCCTTCGCGATGTCCTTGAGGCGTAC
>NZ_JANRKZ010000050.1:0-2265 GCF_033763155.1 Microcella sp. | reverse complement strand
GGTGACGCCCGTGCTCGCGGGTTTTGCGGTGGCGGTCAAGCCGCTCGTGTGGCTTCTTGCCGCCTCGAGCAACCTCGTCGTGCGGCTGTTTGGCGGCGACCCTCACCAGCGAGCAGAGCAGATCACCGACGACGAACTGCGCGAACTCGTGGGTGCTCACGACGGACTCGGCGATGAAGAGCGCGAGATCGTCGGCGACGTGCTGCATGCTGCTGACCGCACGCTCGCTGAAGTCATGCGCCATCGCGCCGACATGGTCGCCATTCGTGGTGACCTCACCCTTGACGAGGCGCGGAAGTGGGCTCGAGAGCAGCCGTACTCGCGGTACCCCGTGCTCCACAGCGGCGTCGACGAGATCACGACGTTTGTGCACGTGCGCGACCTTGCGTGGGCACCCGAGGGTGCCGACCTTGCGAGCATCGAACGACCCCTGGCCGGCCTTCCGGCAACCGCCCGTATTCTGCCGACCCTGACACTCATGCGTCGCGAGGGTGACCACATTGCTCTTGTCGTCGACGAGTACGGCGGCGTTGACGGCATCGTCACGCTCGAAGACATCGTCGAAGAACTCATCGGTGAGGTCTACGACGAGTACGACGACGCGCACGATGACCACAACGCCACCGGTTCCGCTCAACTGGTGCCTGGCTCGCTCACGATCGAAGAGTTCGCCGACCGCACAGGGTTCGTCGTCGACGATGGACCGTTCGAGACCATCGCTGGCTATGTCATTGATCGACTAGGACGCATGCCTCTCGACGGCGACACCGTCGAGACGACGGATGCACGGCTCACGGTGCGCGGCGTCGAACTCCGTCGCATCGTGCAGATCGAGGTTGAGCGGCTGGCTACATCGCCGTCGTAGTGGGGTGTTGCTCGCTCGCGAGCTGCTGCAGGCGCCGCGCGCGGTTCGCGAGAAACAGCGGAAAAGTGAAAGCGATGGCCGTGAGCCCCGCAAACACGATGTAGGCCCACAGATACTTCATGCCGAGCCGTCGACCCTCGATGACGATGAACACGCTCGCCGCGACTGCCATGATGAGCAGGTCCATCGTGAGCGATCCGACAGCCGGCCCACTGCCGAACCAGTCGCCGAAGAAATCGCGTTGTTCGATGATGGCGATGATGTTGTAAGTCCACGTGCCGACCAGACCGGCGATCGCGAGAACGAGGAACACGATGGCGGGGGCGTTCCAGTGACGAGTCATGAGGCCATTGTGCCCCCGGTGGCTGCGCTTGACGCCCTCGAATCCCGCACGGCGTTTCGGGAGTGGAACGCGCGGTTGCCCGGGCAGCGTGCCGACCCGCGTCGGTTCGACATGCTCGCAGCGGCGCTCGGGGTCGACCTCGAGCATCCGGCCCCCGCACTGGGCGTTGTCGGCTCGAAAGGCAAGGGCACGACCGTCGCCCACGCCTCGGCACTACTCGCGCACACCGGACTGCGAGTGGGCACCGTCTTGAGCCCCGGGCTTGTGAGCAATCGCGACCGGCTGCGCGTGAATGGAGCGGTGCTGCCGCTCGACGACTATGTGGAGCTGCTCGAACGCGTTGACGCGGCGCTGCGCACGCTGCCCGCACCCGATGCCGGCTACATCGGGCCGAGCGGGTTCTTTCTTGCGGCGGGGCTCGCTCACTTCGCAGCCGTTGGCTGCGATGCACTCGTGCTCGAGGCAGGCATCGGCGGGCGCCGCGACGACCTGAGCCACGTCGCTCTCACGGGCCTCGCGATGGCGCAGACTTTTCTTGAGCACACCGACCTACTGGGCGACACCATCGCCGCGATCGCCTCCGACAAGTCGGGGGCCGCGCGGCCCGGCACCCGGTGGGTGAGCTATCTGGCACAGAGCGAGGAGGCCGAGGCGGTCATCCGTCGCCACGCCGATGCGATCGGGGCCGAGCGGATGCGCATCGACACTGCCGAGCGAGCACCCTATGCGGGCGTCGTCGCCGAAGGACTCGGCGGCATGAACGCGGCGCACGGAATAATCGCCGCGCGACG
Organism: Microcella sp.; assembly: GCF_033763155.1. Classification (GTDB taxonomy): domain Bacteria; phylum Actinomycetota; class Actinomycetes; order Actinomycetales; family Microbacteriaceae; genus Microcella. The sequence goes on along the minus strand of NZ_JANRKZ010000050.1, from coordinate 266 downwards.
TCTGCTCGCCGAGCTAGGACGGCCGGATGCCACGCCCGAGCAGGTGCGTGCCGCGGCCGCAACGGTGCACTACCCCGGGCGTCTCTCGCGCCACACGCTCGACGAGACGACCGTCTTTGTCGATTCGGCGGTCAGCCGCGACGGCTTCGAGAACGCCCTCGCGCACGTCGAGCGCGTCACCGGCGCCTCCCCCGCCCTCACGCTTGTCTCGGTGCCGCGCGAGAAAGACCTCGCGGGGTTTCGTGCCGTGGCGGCGGGGTTGAGCG
>NZ_JANRKZ010000049.1:0-3297 GCF_033763155.1 Microcella sp. | reverse complement strand
GAACGCGCGTCGCCTGAAAGTCGGCACCGACAAACTCGAGAAAGACGACGTACTCGCTGGCCTCACGGCCGTGCTGACGGTGCGCTTGCCCGAGCCACAGTTCGAAGGCCAGACGAAAGAGATTTTGGGCACGCCCGCCGTTCGCGCGATTGCCGCGAACGTGATCGCGCGCGGTCTCGCTGAGCGTTTTGCCTCGACAAAGCGCGATGACAAGGCACAGACCGCACTTGTGCTCGACAAGGTTGTCGCCGAGATGAAGAGCCGTATCTCGGCCCGAGCGCACAAAGAGACCCAGCGGCGCAAGAACGCGCTCGAGAGCTCGGCCTTGCCGGCCAAGCTCGTCGATTGCCGATCGAACGACGTCGCGAACAGCGAGCTCTTCATCGTCGAGGGCGACAGCGCTCTCGGCACGGCCAAGCTCGCTCGCGACAGCGAGTTTCAGGCGTTGCTGCCTATTCGCGGCAAGATTCTCAACGTTCAGAAAGCGTCGGTGAGCGACATGCTCAGCAACGCCGAGTGCGCCTCGATCATCCAGGTGATTGGCGCGGGCTCGGGCCGCAGCTTTGACCTTGAGCAGGCACGGTACGGCAAGGTCATCATCATGAGCGACGCCGATGTCGACGGCGCGCACATTCGCACGCTCTTGCTGACGCTCTTCTTCCGCTACATGCGGCCCATGATTGATGAGGGCCGCGTGTTTGCGGCTGTTCCGCCCCTACACCGCGTCGTCGTCATGAACCCCGGGTCGAAGCCGAACGAGACGATCTACACCTACAGCGAGAAAGAACTACAGGGAGTGCTCGCCGCACTCAAGAAGTCAGGCAAGCGCTATCAAGACCCGATCCAGCGCTACAAAGGCCTCGGTGAGATGGATGCCGATCAGCTTGCCGACACGACCATGAGCCGGGCACACCGCACCCTGCGACGCGTGCGCGTCAGCGACGCCGAGGCGTCTTCGCGCATGTTCGAGCTGCTCATGGGCAACGATGTCGCCCCGCGCAAAGACTTCATCATCGCCGGGCAAGGACTCGACCGCGATCGGATCGACATTTAGCCCGTCGACCGCGATCGCATGGGCGTCTGGTGAATCTCCCGCGATCTCAGGGCCATCGACGGGGACAGCGCTAGCTGATGGGTGTTCCGACTGACCCGATGGGCGAGTCGAGCAGTGTGCCCGACGCGTCGCGCTTGGCCCCGCCCTGGGGCAACGTGCGTGACGAACCGTCGGCGCCCACGGCAAGCGGTCGAGCGCCCACCCAGGCGAGCTGCAGCACGTCTTCGCCCTTGAGGAAGGCGTGGCACCGAACGCCGCCCGTCGCGCGACCCTTGCCCGGGAACTGCTCGAAGAGCGACAGCTTCGCGCGCCCGGGATCGGCTCCCGCTATGGTCTGCGTCGAGCTCGAGACCGTGAGCACTTCGGCGGTTGCCGGGTCGACGGCTCCGAAGAACAGTGCTCGCGCTCCGGCGCCGAGTTTGATGCCGGCCATTCCCGCGGCCGCCATGCCCTGGGGGCGAACCTGGTCAGCGCCGAAGTGCAAGAGCTGGGCATCCGTCGTCACGAAGACGAGTTCGGCGCTGTCGTCAGCGAGAGCGGCCCCGATGACCTCGTCTCCGGCCTTGAGGGCGATGACGTCGCCGTCGGGGCGCGCGGGCCAGCCTCCCGGCGAGACGCGCTTGACAATGCCTTCGCGCGTGCCGAGCGCGAGCGGTGTCGAGCTGGCGGGGTCAACGATCGCCAGCACACGTTCTTTCGCGTCGGTCAGTCCGAGGTAGTCACGGAGCTTGGCGCCCGCGGCCAATTGCACCGAGTTTGCCGGAACGCTCGGCAAGTCGACGGGCGTGAATCGCACGAAACGACCTCGTGAGGTGATCGCTGCGAGCTCACCGCGCGTCGTCGAGTCGACCGAGCCGAGGAGCGCATCGTGCTTGCTTCGTCGCGAGGGGGCGACGATGGTTGTGCCTTCGGGCAATTCCACGCGAACGGCTCGGCCGGTCGTTGAGACCAGCACGCGGCATGGGGCGTCGGCAATTTCGAGCGAGATCGGAGCAGCGCCGCGGCTGCGCGGTGCCGCGACCGACGCGTTCGCCTCGGTCAGCAGAGTGCGTCGTGGAGTTCCGAATCGATCGGCCGTGGCCTCGAGCTCATCGCCAACAACCGTGCGCACGCGAGCCGGGTCGGCGAGCAGAGACTCCAGTTCGGTGATCTCGGCCAACAGCTGATCGCGTTCGGTCTCGAGCTCGATGCGGCTGAACTTCGTGAGGCGACGCAGTCGGAGCTCGAGGATGTATTCGCTCTGGAGCGTGCTGAGGTCGAAGACCTCCATGAGGCGCGTGCGAGCAGCCTCGGCGTCGTCAGACGTTCGAATGACCTGAATGACCTCATCGATGTCGAGAATCGCGATGAGGAGGCCCTCGACCAAGTGCAGCCGCTCACGGCGCCGATCGAGGCGGTACCGGCTGCGCCGCGTGACCACTCGGATGCGGTGGTCGATGTAGACCTGCAGCAACTCCTTGAGCCCCAGAGTTTGTGGTGTGCCGTCGACGAGCGCGACGGCGTTGATCGAGAAACCGTCTTCGAGGGGAGTGAGGCGATAGAGCTGCTCAAGAACCGCTTCAGGGCTAAACCCTGTCTTGATTCCAATCACGAGCCGAAGGCCATTGCGCCGATCGGTGAGATCGGTAACGTCGCTGATTCCGGCAATCTTCTTCGACTGCACGCCGTCTTTGATCTTCTCGATGACCTTTTCGGGCCCGACCAAATAAGGCAACTCAGTGACAACGATGCCCGTCTTGCGCGCCGTCACCGACTCGATCGACACCTTGGCCCGGGTCTTGAAGCTGCCGCGCCCGGTTGCATACGCCTCGCGAATTCCATCGAGCCCAATGATGGTTCCGCCGGTCGGGAGATCAGGCCCCGGCACATAGGCCATGAGGTCGTCAAGCGTCGCGCTCGGGTTGTCGAGCAGGTGGCGCGCGGCGGCCGCCACCTCGATGAGGTTGTGGGGCGCCATGTTCGTCGCCATGCCCACAGCGATGCCGCTCGCGCCGTTGACCAGGAGATTCGGGAACGCCGCAGGAAGCACCGATGGCTGACTCAACTGGTTGTCGTAGTTCGGCACAAAGTCGACAACGTCTTCATCGAGGTCGTTGACCATGGCCATCGCTTCGGCGCGCAGTCGCGCCTCGGTGTAGCGAGCCGCCGCGGGGCCGTCATCGAGTGAGCCAAAGTTGCCGTGCCCGTCGATGAGAGGCACCCGCAGGGTGAAATCTTGCGAAAGACGCACGAGGGCGTCGTAA
>NZ_JANRKZ010000048.1:0-4604 GCF_033763155.1 Microcella sp. | reverse complement strand
CGAACGCCGCCTACTACCGATTGGCGCAGTCGCTGTGACGGCGCCGATCACCCCCTAGACGTCCCCGGGCTCACGCCCCGGGAACGGCCCCGGCCCGATGTCGAGCCGGGTTCCGCAGCACCACCACATCCCCAATGAAAGGACACACAGTGAAGAAGAACCTTCTTCTCTCCGCCGTGGCCATCGGCGCGATGACCTTCGGTCTCGCCGCCTGCTCGGCCCCGGTCGCCGATGGTGGCGAGGGCGAAGGCGGCGGCCTCATCGGCGTCGCCATGCCCACCCGCTCGTCGGAGCGCTGGATCGCGGACGGCGACGCCCTCGTGGCTGAGCTCGAGGCGGCCGGCTACACCGTCGACCTCCAGTACGCAGAGGACGACATCCCGACCCAGGTCTCGCAGGTCGAGAACATGATCACCAAGGGCGCTGAGGCCCTGATCATCGCCGCGATCGACGGCACCACCCTCACCGAGGTGCTGCAGACCGCTGCCGACAGCGACATCCCGGTCATCGCCTACGACCGTCTGATCCGCGACTCGGAGAACGTCAACTACTACGCGACGTTCGACAACTTCCTCGTGGGCCAGCAGCAGGCCTGGACCCTGCTGAACGGTCTCGGCCTGACCGACCTCGAGGGCAACCCCCTCGACGGCGCGCCCGAGGGCCCGTTCAACATCGAGCTGTTCGCCGGCTCGCTGGACGACAACAACGCGTACTTCTTCTTCGACGGCGCCATGGACGTGCTCCAGCCGCTGATCGATGACGGAACGCTCGTCGTCAAGTCGGGTCAGGTCGACATCGAGCAGGCCGCTACGCTGCGCTGGGACGGCGAGGTCGCCCAGAGCCGCATGGAGGACCTCCTGACGGCGAACTACTCGGACGGCTCGAAGGTCGACGCGGTGCTGTCGCCCTACGACGGTCTGAGCCGTGGCATCATCTCGGCCCTGACCGACGCGGGCTACGCCGTGGGCGTCGACTTCCCGATCATCTCGGGTCAGGACGCCGAGGTCGACTCGGTCAAGGCCATCCTCTCGGGTGAGCAGTACGCGACCATCTTCAAGGACACGCGCGAGCTCGCGAAGGTTGCGGCCGGTATGGCCGTTGCTCTTCTCGAGGGCGGCGAGCCGGAGATCAACGACACCACCACGTACGACAACGGTGTTCTCGTCGTGCCGTCGTTCCTGCTCGGACCGGTGCCGGTCGTTGCCGACAACGTCCAGGAGGCGCTCGTCGACACCGGGTACTGGACGGCTGAGGAGCTCGGCCTCTAACGAGACTGAGTAACCAGCTCCACCAGTTGCATCTGGCCGGTGGTGGGGAGTCGCACTAGGCTCCCCACCACCGGCTCTTTCCCCCCAACGACGTAAGGAAGAGGCAGCACGTGACCCAGAACATCCTTGAGATGCGGTCGATCACGAAGACCTTCCCGGGTGTCAAGGCCCTTTCCGACGTCACCCTCGAGGTGGCGCGCGGCGAGGTGCATGCCATCTGCGGTGAGAACGGGGCCGGCAAGTCGACCCTCATGAAGGTGCTTTCGGGTGTCTACCCCCATGGCACGTACGAGGGCGACATCGTCTTCGAAAACGAGACGGTCGAGTTTCGCGACATTCGTGACAGCGAAGCCAAAGGCATCGTCATCATCCACCAAGAGCTCGCTCTGAGCCCTTATCTCTCGATCGCCGAGAACATCTTCCTCAACAACGAGGTCAAGGGCCCGCTCGGGCTCATCGACTGGAACCGCACCAACCAAGAGGCAAAGAAGCTTCTTGCCCGTGTCGGCCTCGATGAAGACCCCGTCACGCGCATTCTCGACATCGGAGTGGGCAAGCAGCAGCTCGTCGAGATTGCCAAGGCACTCTCGAAAGAAGTGAAGCTGTTGATTCTCGACGAGCCGACCGCTGCGCTCAACGACAGCGACAGCGACCACTTGCTCGATCTCATCCTGCACCTCAAGGGCCAGGGCATCACGAGCATCATCATCAGCCACAAGCTCAACGAGATCAAGAAGATCGCCGACTCGGTCACCGTCATTCGCGACGGCAAGACGATCGAGACGATGGAACACAAAGACGTGTCTGAAGACCGCATCATCAAGGGCATGGTCGGTCGCGATCTCGAACACCGGTACCCCGACCACACGCCGCACATCGGCGAAGAGGTTTTGCGCGTTGAGGGCTGGACGGCCCACCACCCGCAAGATGTTTCTCGCGTGATGGTCGACAGCGTCGACCTCTCGGTGCACGCGGGCGAGATTGTCGGCATTGCTGGCCTGATGGGAGCAGGGCGAACCGAGTTCGCCATGAGCCTCTTTGGTCAGAGCTACGGCAGCCGCATCACGGGCAAAGTCTTCAAGCGGGGTGTCGAGATCAAGACTCGCTCGGTGGACGAGGCGATTCGCAACGGCATCGCGTATGCGACTGAAGACCGCAAGATGTACGGGCTCAACCTCATCGAAGACATCAAGCGCAATATCTCGATGGCGTCGTTGCGCAAGCTCGTGCGAATGGGCCTCGTCAACGACAACGAAGAGTACAAAGTCGCCAACGAGTACCGCGAGAGCATGAACATCAAGGCTCCCACCGTGCTCACCAAGGCCGGCCAGCTGTCGGGTGGAAACCAACAGAAGGTTGTGCTCTCGAAGTGGATCTACAGCAACCCTGACGTGCTGATTCTCGACGAGCCGACACGCGGTATTGACGTCGGCGCGAAGTACGAGATCTACACGATCATCAACCGCCTCGCGAGCGAGGGGAAGGCGATCATCGTCATCTCCTCTGAACTGCCCGAACTGCTGGGCATTTGCGATCGCATCTACGCCCTCTCTGAGGGACGGATCACGGGTCAAATGCCCGTGGCCGACGCCACCCCCGAAGCCCTCCTCAAGCTCATGACCCTGGAGAAGCAGCGCTAATGTCTGACACCGCAACCAAGGCCCCGGCATCGTCGGGCATCAAGCTCCCCTCGACGCTCTCGCACATCGTGAGCGACCTCGGCAAGAACGGCATCTTCCTCGCGCTCATCGCCGTGGTCGTGCTGTTCTCGATCACGACCAACGGAATTCTCCTGCGGCCGCAGAACATCTCGAACCTGATCGTGCAGAACGGGTACATCCTGATTCTCGCGATCGGTATGGTGCTCGTGATCGTCGCCGGCCACATTGACCTCTCGGTCGGCTCGATCGCCGCCTTCATCGGAGCCTTCTCGGGCGTTCTGATTCGGGATGCCGGATTCCCGTGGTGGCTCGCCATCATCGGGGCTCTCGTCATCGGCGCGGTGGTCGGTGCGTGGCAGGGCTTCTGGATCGCCTACGTGGGCATACCCGCGTTCATCGTGACCCTGGCGGGCATGTTGATCTTCCGCGGGCTCGCGCTCATCACGCTCGGCAACTCGAACATTGGCTCGTTCCCCGAGGAGTACCGCGCTCTCGGTAATGGTTTCATCTCGTTCGCCGGGCCAGACGCCACGATCGACTACTTCACGCTGGGCGTCGGAGCACTCGCGATCGTTGCCCTCATTGTTCAGCAGGTGCGCACCCGCGCGGGCCGTGTGAAGTACGGCCAGACCGTCGACCCGACGGTGTGGTTCATCGCCAAGATGGCCTTCGTTGCCGTGGGTATCGGTGCCTTCACCTACGCTCTCGCGACGTTCAAGGGCATCCCGGTGACGCTCATCGTGCTCGCTGTGCTTGTGATGATCTACGGCATCGTCGCCAACCGCACGGTCTTCGGTCGTCACATCTACGCGATCGGTGGAAACCGCCACGCCGCTGAGCTGTCGGGCGTCAAGACGAAGTCGGTCGACTTCTGGCTGTTCGTGAACATGGGCATCTTGGCCGCTCTCGCCGGCCTCGTGTTCACCGCTCGACTGAACCTGGCCGGCCCGAAGGCTGGTGACGGCTTCGAGCTCGAGGCCATCTCGGCCGCGTTCATCGGTGGCGCTGCGGTTCAGGGTGGTATCGGCACGATCTCGGGCGCCATCATCGGTGGTCTCATCATCGGTGTTCTCAACAACGGTATGTCGATCATGGGCATCGGCATCGAGTGGCAGCAGGCCGTCAAGGGCCTCGTGCTGCTGCTCGCCGTCGCGTTCGACGTGTACAACAAGCGTCGCGCTGGGGCGAGCACCTCGCGCTAATCGCGGGCTCGTAAGATGGGGGTGGCCAGTTGGCCACCCCCATCTTCGTTTTTTGGAGCCCGCTGCGTGTCGACGGTCGTACACCCCGGAGACTCGCTGACGCGGCGCGAGCGCGCAGTCTATGTGGTGGTGCTCGGCGCGCTGACCGCACTCGGCCCGTTCACCGTCGACCTGTACCTGCCGGCCTTTCCGCAGATCGAGTCTGACCTCGCAGTCTCAACGGCAGTGGTGCAACTCACTCTCACGGCCACGATGTTCGGTTTCGCCTTTGGGCAGTTGATTGTCGGCCCGTGGAGCGACTCGGTGGGGCGTCGTATGCCCCTCATTTTGTCGACCGCCCTGCACGTCGGCGCCAGTCTCGGGGTGGCGCTCGCCCCCGACATCACGTGGCTCATGGCGTTTCGGGTGATGCAGGGCTTCGGGGCGTCGGCGGGCGGCGTTGTCGCGATGGCGATGGTGCGCGATCTCTTCGG
>NZ_JANRKZ010000047.1:0-7059 GCF_033763155.1 Microcella sp. | reverse complement strand
GCGCCCGCTGCCCCAGAATCCGCGCAAATTCAGCCTTATCGTCGACAGCGCGCACGAAAATCAGGGTACAAACCCACGATCACGCAGGAATGCGTCGTGGGATGCCGCATGACCGGACAAAAATCTTTGTCGCGGTCAGTCCTCGCGCTACGCGTGCGCGATCACAACCCACGCAATCCGCCACTGGCGGCCCAGCTTCCCGCACCGGGGGAAATCTGTCCGCGCATGGCGCGAGCGCTCAGGCGCCACCGATCAACGGGCGGCTCGAGCAATTCCGCTCCCCGTGCCGCCTGCTCGGCAAGCACGGCGATGATGACCGAGTGGGCCGCGGCGAGTTCGTCGTCGGTGGGGTTGCCTGCCACGATCCGCATGCGTGCGGCAGGAGCATCCGTCGCCTCGTCTGCCGTGCTCACAGCGGAATGTTTCCGTGCTTCTTCGGCGGAAGGCTCGCGCGCTTGCCCTTCAGGGCACGAAGAGCCTTGATGATTGCTACACGGGTCGCCGCCGGCTCAATGATGCCGTCAAGCTCGCCGCGTTCGGCAGCCAAGAACGGGCTCGCCACGTTGTAGGTGTATTCGTTGGCCAAGCGTGTGCGCACCGCGGCGACATCTTCGCCCGCCGCCTCGGCGGCCTTGATCTGGTCGCGATACAGGATGTTCACCGCACCCTGCCCGCCCATGACGGCGATTTCGGCCGTGGGCCACGCCAGGTTCATGTCGGCCCCGAGTTGCTTCGACCCCATGACGATGTACGCGCCACCGTAGGCCTTGCGCGTGATGACGGTCACGAGGGGGACGGTGGCTTCGGCGTAGGCGTAGAGCAGCTTGGCGCCGCGGCGAATAACGCCCGTCCACTCTTGGTCGGTGCCGGGCAGGTAGCCGGGAACGTCGACGAGGGTGAGGATCGGAATCGAGAACGCGTCGCAGAAGCGCACGAAGCGGCTGGCCTTCTCGCCGGCGTCGATGTTGAGCGTGCCGGCCATCGCGTTGGGCTGGTTGGCGATGACACCCACGCTGCGTCCTTCGACGCGCGCAAAGCCAATGACGATGTTGGGCGCGAACAGCGGCTGCACTTCGAGGAACGAGCCCTCGTCAACGACGTGGTCGATGATGTCGATGACGTCGTAGGGCTGGTTGGGGCTGTCGGGAATCATCGTGTTGAGCTTGCGGTCGACATCGGTGATCTCGAGTTCGGCCGATGCTTCGTATTGCGGCAGTTCGGCCAGGTTGTTGTCGGGCAGGTAGCTCAACAACGCCCGCGCATAGTCGAAGGCATCGTTCTCGTCGCTCGCGAGGTAGTGCGAAACACCCGAGGTGCGGTTGTGCGTGAGTGCACCGCCGAGTTCTTCCATGCCGACGTCTTCGCCCGTGACGGTCTTGATGACGTCGGGGCCGGTGACGAACATCTGGCTGGTCTTGTCGACCATGATGACGAAGTCGGTGAGGGCGGGGGAGTACACGGCGCCACCGGCCGCGGGGCCACAGATGATCGAGATCTGCGGGATAACACCGCTCGCGGCCGTGTTGCGGCGGAAGATCTCGCCGTACTTGCCCAGGGCGACGACGCCCTCTTGAATGCGAGCTCCACCCGAGTCGAGAATGCCGATGATCGGCACGCCCGTCTTGAGCGCGAGCTCCATGACCTTGATGATCTTCTCGCCGGCGACCTCGCCGAGCGAGCCACCGAAGATGGTGAAGTCTTGGCTATAGACGGCGACCTGGCGGCCGTGCACGGTGCCCGTGCCGGTCACAACGGCGTCACCGTAGGGGCGCTTGGCATCCATGCCAAAAGCGTGGGTGCGGTGGCGCACGAATTCGTCGAGCTCCACGAAGCTGCCGTGGTCGAGCAGCGTGTCGATGCGCTCGCGGGCGGTCATCTTGCCCTTGGCATGCTGCTTCTCGATGGCGGCTTCGCCGCTCGCGGTGACGGCCTCGTGATACCGCACCTTCAGATCGGCAATCTTGCCGGCGGTCGTCGAGAGGTCGGGGGCAGTAGGGGTGGGCGCACTCGTGTCGGTCACCGTGTCAGCCTATCGACAGCACCCCGCCCCGTGCCGTTGGAGAACATCAACAGAGATGGCGTGCGCACCTGGTGCCCGACCGAGTGTCGCTCGACTGCCATTCGCTCGTCGGTCACGCATTGTGCACCTGCCGTTGGCTCTCGCTTCGTAGCGTCAACGCGAAGAGTGGATGGAGTCGGGGTGTCGAACGAGATCAGCGCGTGGGTTGAATCGCCCCTGCAATTGCTGGGTGCGCTTGAGCACGCCGCCCTCTCGCGCGCGGCGGGCAACGACGCTGCCATCACAATCGTTCCGCGCGGTGGCGATGCGCAACTCGAGCACACAGCGAGCCACCTCGCCGACCGCGCGCTGGCCCTTCCCGCTGTCAGGGCACGAATTGCCCTCGACGTGCGCATGATTCCTGCCGCGCGTTTCGCCGCCGACACCGCCTGGGTCATCGGTGACGCGTTCTCGGGCCAAGTGCAGGCTCGCCTCGACCGCGCAGAGCCGAGCACCATCACCATCGTTGATGACGGAGCGATCACGCGTCTGCTTGCCCGACAGCTCGTTCATGATGCACCTCTTGTTCGACCACGCGCCCCCCGCCTGCTGGGCGCCTTGCGCCGTGAACTCGCATCGCGCACGACCCGCCGTCTTCGCGCGCTTGCGAACGACGGTCGGTTGTCGGTGACGACGTATCTGCCCGACGACGACGAGGCGGTCGCGCAGTTGCGGCAGATCGGTGCCACCGTGATAACCCACCACTTTGACGTCACTCGATTGCTGGGTGAACGTGCCGTCAGCGTTCCGCGCGGCGCGCGTATCGTGCTCGGAACGGCCCACGTCGCCGATGGATTGACGGATGCGGGTGCCGAACTGCAGCGCATCGCCACGCTCGCGCGTTCGGGTGCTGTGGCCTACCTTCCTCACCGTCGGGAGCCTGCGTGGTTTGTGACTGCCGTCGGTCGCCTGCCCGAGACCACTGTTGTCACGGCGTCACTGCCGATCGAACTCGCCTTGGCGGGATCAGAGCGCGCGCTCGAGATCATCACCGCTGCCTCGACCGCTGCGGAGACGCTGCCGATCGTGTTGCGCGGAACAGGGTCGACAGTGTCTCCCGAACCGCGCGTGCGTGAGGTCGCGTCGTGACGGCCGAGGTTGTCGCGATCATCCCGGCTCGCGGCGGTTCGGTCGGCATCCCTCGCAAGAACCTGCAGCTCGTCGGAGGCGAGTCGTTGGTGGCGCGAGCCGTGCGGAGCGCGCGGGGTGCGGCGAGCATCCACCGCGTCATTGTGTCTACGGACGATGACGAGATTGCTGCCGAGGCGCGTCGGGCGGGGGCCTTTGTCGTCGAACGTCCCGCGGCCCTGGCCACCTCGACGGCCAGTTCGGAGTCAGCGCTGACGCACGCCATCGCAACTCTCGATCAATCGCCCTCGATCGTTGTCATGCTGCAAGCGACCTCCCCGTTCATCGATACGCGCGACCTCGACGCGGCGGTTTCGCGCGTGATCGCGGCCGAAGCCGATGTGGTCTTTGCCGCGGTGGCGACCCCGGTGTTCTTATGGCGTCCCTCCGTGCACGGTGGCGTTGGCTGGGAAGGCGTCAATCACGACGCGGCCGTGCGCCTGCGCCGCCAAGATCTACCGCCGCAGGTTGCCGAAACGGGTGCCTTCTATGTCCTTCGCGCTGAGGGATACCTGGCCGTTGGGCATCGCTTTTTCGGCCGTGTTGAGCCACAGCTTGTCGACGAGCGCTTTGCCGTTGATATCGACACCGAGTTCGAACTCGAGATTGCGCGAGCACTCGCTGGCGTACATGGCGGTTCGCGCGTGGTCAACGCCGAGCCGAAAACAGAGGAGTCACTGTCATGACTGTGTCTATTGCATCCCGCCTCATTGGCGACGATCACCCCGTGTACGTGATCGGTGAGATCGGTCTCAACCACAACGGTGATGTCGAGCTGGCCATGCGGTTGATCGACGTCGCAGCCGAGGCCGGCGCCGACGCCGTCAAGTTTCAAAAGCGAACGCCGGAAATTGCCACGCCCGAGCACATGCGCGACACAATGCGCGAAACGCCGTGGGGAACCATGACCTACCTCGACTACCGATATCGCGTCGAGTTCAGCGCCGAGCAGTACCGTCAAATTGGTGCCTACGCCGCGTCGCGAGGTCTCGACTGGTTCGCGTCACCGTGGGACGTTCCGAGCGTTGACGTGCTCGAAGAGCTGGACGTTGTCGCCCACAAGATCGCCTCGGCATCGGTCACCGACATCGAGCTCCTTCAGCGCGTTGCCGCCACCGGCAAGCCGGTCATCTTGTCGACCGGCATGTCGACTCTGGAAGAAATTGATCGCGCTGTCGAGACGCTTGGCACGGATCGCTTGATCATGCTGCACGCGACCTCGACCTACCCGATGCCGGCAGAAGAGGCCAACTTGCGGACGATCGCGACCCTGCGCGACCGCTATGCCGGCGTTCCCATCGGATACTCGGGTCACGAACGCGGGCTACAGATCAGCCTCGCCGCTGTCGCGCTGGGTGCCCGCGTGGTTGAGCGGCACATCACCCTCGACCGCACGATGTGGGGCTCTGACCACGCCGCGTCTCTCGAGCCGCAAGGTTTTGAGCACTTGGTGCGCGACATCAGAATCATCGAGTCGGCTCTGGGCGACGGAGTCAAGCGTGTGTTTCCCGGCGAAGAAGCGCCCAAGGCAAAGCTGCGTCGCGTTCTCGCGTGATTGTCGTCGCCCTCACCGACTCCGACTCGTACCTCAAGTGGGGTGCGGCGACGCTCGATCGCGTCGTGCCGCACGATGAGCGCCACATCATCGTTGTTGCCAACCCCGTGATGCCGAGCCCCACTCAGCGCGCCGCGGCCCTCGCGACCACAACATGGGCGGGCCGTGACGCAGATGTTCTGTCGGCGGATGAGGCAGTCGAGCGCGTGCGGGTGCTGGGCGCGGATGCCGTACTCGTCGCCATGCGGGGGCCGACGGCCGCCCTGCTCTTGGCGATGCTTGCCGAACTGCCGCGGCGGCCGGTGTTGTGGTCGGGCATCCCGGGCATCGCTCTGCCCGCCCGCCGAAAGGCGCTGGTCTACCGCGCCCAGGCTGATCTGATGATCGTGCACTCGCATCATGAGCGTGAAGCGTTTCGTGCCCTTGACCGCGTCGAGGGAATGCAGCACCAGTTCGCGTTGACGAGCCTGCCCTTTCTCGATCGGCGCCCGAGTGTGGGCGACGACATCGTCTTTGCCGCGCAAGCATTGGTTCCGGCAACGCGGGTACAACGGCGGCATCTCGTCGCCGCGCTCGTGGCAACCGCTGAAACGCACCCTGAGCGTCGGGTCGTGCTAAAAGTTCGCGCGCAAGCGGGCGAGAAGCAAACGCATGATGAGCGGTGGCCCCTCGATTCGCTGTTGCCGTCGGTCGTTCCGAGCAACCTCGTCGTTCAGCCCGGCCCCATGACCGCTGTACTTGATCGAGCGGGCGGAGTCGCCTCGGTGAGTTCGACGGCCCTGATTGAAGCGGTCGCGCGAGGCATTCCGGCACTCGTGCTGGGTGACTACGGCGTGAGTGACGAGCAGCTCAATGGCATCTTTGAGTCGAGCGGTCTCATCGGATCGACGCGAGACCTCGAGGCGGGGCGCTTCTTCGAGGTTGATGCGACGTGGGCACATCGCAACTATCTTCACGACGCGGGCGACGATGACGCCCATGCGATGCTTGCGGCGACGGTCGAGCAGCACGCGAACGCGCCGATTGTTGCTCGCAGTGCTCGCCGGTCAACAACGGGTGGCCGACTTCGTCGGGCGTGGGATCGTCGAACGGCGTTAGGCCGGCACGACGGGCGTGCGTGGGGAACTGTCGCGCTTGCCGTCGGTGTTCCGGCCCGCGCCCTCGTGCGTGCCGCTCGTAAGCTCAAGGCGTGACCGAATCGCTTCCCGTTGTTGCAATGCCGCTCAGCCGGGCCATCTGCCCGTCGTTGGAGTGGCGCGAACAGAGTGCGTCGACCAACACCGAGCTGGTCGCGAATGCCCCGCAGTTGCCCGACCTCGCCGTCATCGCGACCGACAACCAAACGGCGGGGCGTGGTCGGCTCGATCGGGTGTGGTCGGCCGCACCCGGGGCGGCTCTCGCCGTCTCGGTGCTCGTGCGTCACGATGCATCGGGCAATGTCGAGCCACGGCTGCTCGGCTGGCTTCCGCTGTTGGCCGGGGTGGCGATGACGCGCGCCGTGCGGTCGCTGGGAGCCGACTCGATCGGTCTCAAGTGGCCCAATGACGTTCTCGCCGTGACGAGCGAGGGTGAGCGCAAACTCAGCGGAATTCTGACCGAGCTCACCACCGACGGCGTCGTCATTGGCGCGGGGCTGAATCTGACGATGTCGCACGCCGACCTGCCGGTGCCGACCGCAACATCCCTCGCCCTTATGGGGGTGCCGACGGATGCTGCGCTCACCGACCGCGCCCTCGCGGCCTATCTGCGCGAGCTCACGGCCCTCGTGGCGCAGTGGCGCGCAACTCCCCAGACGCGCGCGCTCGCCGCCATCGTCGAGCCCGAGCTGCACACGCTCGGCCGAGCGGTACGGATTGACCGGCCGGGCCTGCCCGTGCTTCTCGGCACGGCCGTTGGTCTTGATGACGACGGGCGATTGCTCGTGCGTTCGGCTGATGCAATCGACCCCGTCATCGCCGTGGCGGCAGGCGACGTGACGCATCTGCGATATGAATAGGGCATGACGGGCGAGAACCGCGTGCCGGAGCGGGCGATCGCGCGTGTGCGTCCGCACGCGCGAACGCTCACGTGGCCCGCGATCGCTCTGTTTGTCGTGGTCGGAGTGGGCACCTATGCCGCTCTCGTGCTCGACGAGTTGTGGCAAAGCCTCGCGGTGCTGGCCGGGGCGATATCGGCGGTCACTCTGCTGTGGGTTCTTCCCCTCCTGCGCTGGCTGAGCACGCAGTACCTCATCACGACACGTCGGGTGGTGTTGCGCAGCGGCCTTTTCGTCCGCACGCGACATGAAGTGCTGTTGAGCCGCAGCTACGACGTGACC
>NZ_JANRKZ010000046.1:0-16266 GCF_033763155.1 Microcella sp. | reverse complement strand
GGATTCCGATTCTCAGCTGGTGGTCGCCGATACACGAAGTCTACGTCGAGTTGTCTGAGTGCTCCGAACGGGGGGCGCGCGCCGCGTGAGGCTGCCGATAGTGTGGCGCGCATGCAGGCGATAGAAGGCACGCTTCCTGACTTTCACGCGATCATTCCCGCGGGCGGAGTTGGCTCCCGCCTGTGGCCGCTTTCTCGAGCCGAGGCTCCGAAGTTCTTGCACGACCTGACGGGCAGTGGCTTCACGCTTTTGCGCGACACCTGGAACCGCGTGCTGCCTCTCGCGGGGGCCGACGGAATCATGGTGGTCACAGGTCGCGCACATCGCGCGGCCGTGCAACAGCAGCTTCCTGACTTGACCGAGTCGAACATCGTGCTCGAGAGCGAGCAGAAAGAGTCGTCGGCGGCGATCGGCCTCGCGGCGGCCATCCTGCATCGCCGCAACCCTGACGTGATTGTCGGCTCCTTTGCCGCCGACCACGTGATCTCTGACGGTGAGCGGTTTCGTCATGCGGTGGCAGAAGCCGTTGCGGTGGCCCGCGAGGGTTTCATTACGACGATCGGCATCAAGCCCACCGAGCCGTCGGTGGGCTTCGGGTACATCTTGTGCGGCGATGCGCTGACGGTCGAGGGCGCCCCGCACGCGCACCTCGTGCAGCGCTTCGTCGAGAAGCCCGACCTCGAGACAGCGACGGCGTACCTGGCGTCGGGCGACTACCTCTGGAACGGCGGCATGTTCATTGCGCGTGCCGACCAGTTGCTCGCGCAACTGGCGGAGACCCAACCCGTGTTGCACGAGGGGCTGCTCGAGATTGCCGCAGCGTGGGACACCCCTCAGCGCGGCGACGTGGTCGACGCCATCTGGCCCTTGCTGCCCAAGATCGCGATCGACTACAGCGTGGCTGAGCCGGCGGCAGCCGCAGGGCGCCTGGCCGTCATTCGGGGCGATTTTCCGTGGGACGACGTGGGCGATTTCTCGTCGCTCGCCAAGCTGCTCTCGGGCGGCCGCCCGGGCGACCTCGCGATCTTGGGCGAACACGCGCGCGTGCTCGCCGACTCGTCGAGCGGCGTCGTCGTGAGCCAGAGCAAGCGACTCATCTCGCTCGTCGGCGTGCATGACATCGTGGTCGTCGATACTCCGGATGCCCTGCTGGTGACCACGCGCGAACACGCCCAGCGCGTCAAGAGTGTCGTCGACGCCATCAAGCAGGCCGGGCGCGACGACCTGCTCTAGTCGAACAGCGGGGGTTCGGAGCGGCTCGCGCCGCGCATCCGTTCTGCTCATTCGCGCACCAATGTGCGCATCGATTGCGTTCTGCCCAGCATTTCCGCGGCATTACGGCCGCGTCCCGGATTCGTAACGCTTGCATCACCAGAGGCCTTCGGCACTGCTAGAGAACCTTTTCGTTCGCTAACGTGGAGCCAATTCGCTCCAGCGTCGTGCTGGGCGGCAATTTTGGAGGACACAGTGACCATCACTACCCGTAAGCGCGCCCTGGGCGGGCTTGCCCTGCTCGGCGCGAGCGCGCTCGTGCTCGCCGGCTGCGCCGCAGCCCCGGAGGAGGCGCCCGAAGAGACCGAGGCGCTCGACTTCACCCCTTGCATCGTTTCTGACGCCGGTGGCTGGGACGACAAGTCGTTCAACGAGGCTGCTCTTGACGGCATGGAGCAGGCCGCCGCTGAGCTCGGTGTTGAGTACGTCGCCGTTGAGTCGGCCGACGAGAACGCCTACGAGCCCAACGTGCAGCAGCTCGTTGACCAGGGCTGCGACCTGATCGTCACGGTGGGCTTCCTGCTCGCCGAGGCGACCACGAACGCCGCCGCGGCCAACCCCGACATCAACTTCGCGATCATCGACGAGTTCATCGATGCTCCGAACGTCAAGCCGATTCAGTTCAACACGGTTGAGGCCGCGTTCCTCGCTGGCTACGTTGCCGCGAGCTACTCGGAGACCGGCGTTGTCGGCACCTTCGGTGGCATCCCGATCCCGCCCGTCACGATCTTCATGGACGGCTTCGTTCAGGGTGTCGACTACTACAACTCGGAGAAGGGCACCTCGGTGCAGGCTCTTGGTTGGGACCTCGCTGGCCAGACTGGCGCATTCACCGGTGGCTTCGCCCCCGGCACCGAGGCGCTGACCACGGCTCAGGGTCTCATCGACCAGAACGCTGACGTGCTCCTGCCCGTCGGTGGCCCGATCTACTTCAGCGCTGCTGAGGCCATCCGTGACTCGGGTCGTTCGATCGCCCTCATGGGTGTTGACAAGGACATCTTCGTGTCGGACCCCGACATCGCTGACCTGGTTCTCACCTCGGTGCTCAAGAACATCGCCACGGCTGTCTACGACGTCGTGACCGGTGCTGCTACGGGCACGTTCGACTCAGCTCCCTACGTCGGCACGCTCGAGAACGGTGGCGTCGGCGTTGCCGAGTTCCACGACTTCGAGTCGGCTGTTGACCCGGAGCTCGCGGGTGAGCTCGAGGCCCTGATCGCCGGCATCATCGACGGTTCGATCGAGGTCACCTCGCCGGCGTCGCCCGGTCAGTAATACCAACGGTTCCATCCGGGGGAGGTCAGCAGCTGCTGGCCTCCCCCGGCCCGTTTCTGGGGTGTGTGTCGTGAGCTCGCTCTGCTCAGATGCGCGCGTACTTGCTCAGATTCGCCCTCTCGCTCTCCTCTACAGTGGTGACACGAGCACACCGCGGTCGCTTCGGGCAGCCGCATGAGCCGTACCCCGCATCCGATTCAGCGCCGCATGTCACAGGGCGCAGGAAGGCCATGGCGCATGAAGCTCGAGCTTCGCGGCATCACCAAGCGCTTCGGAGCGCTGACCGCCAACGATCACATCGACCTCGTTGTCGAGCCGGGCGAGATTCACTGCCTGCTCGGTGAAAATGGGGCGGGCAAGAGCACGCTCATGAACGTGCTCTACGGCCTCTACCAAGCTGATGAGGGCGAAATCTTGCTCGACGATGTCGTGCAGAAGTTTGCGGGCCCCGGCGACGCCATGAACGCCGGCATCGGCATGGTGCACCAGCACTTCATGCTGATCCCAGTTTTCACGGTGGCCGAGAACGTCATGCTCGGTCATGAGCAGACCAAGGCCGGCGGTTTGCTCGACCTCGATGCGGCCCGTGCCATGGTGCGCGAAATCTCGAGCCGCTTCGGCTTCGACATTGACCCCGACGCGAAGATCGAAGACCTTCCGGTGGGCGTTCAGCAGCGCGTCGAAATCATCAAGGCTCTCTCCCGCAATGCCAACGTGCTCGTCTTTGACGAGCCGACCGCTGTGCTCACGCCGCAAGAGACCGACGAGCTCATGGGGATCATGCGTCAATTGCGCGATGACGGCACCTCGATCGTCTTCATCACCCACAAGCTGCGCGAAGTGCGCGAAGTCGCCGATCGCATCACGGTCATCCGTCTAGGCAAAGTGGTCGGTGAGGCCTCACCCACCGCGACCAACGCCGAGATGGCCTCGCTCATGGTTGGCCGTGCTGTGGAGCTGACGGTCGACAAGGCCCCAGCGACCCCGGGCGACCCCTCGCTCGTCGTGAGCGACCTCGTGGTCACCGACCACCAGGGTCAGGTGCTCGTCGACCACGTGTCGTTCACTCTGCACCGCGGCGAGATTCTCGCCATCGCGGGCGTTCAGGGCAATGGGCAGACCGAGCTGACCGAAGCCATCATGGGCCTGCAGAGCAAGGTGCACGGCTCGATCACTCTCGAGGGCACCGAGCTCGTCGGCACCTCGACACGGGAGGTGCTGGATGCGGGGGTCGGCTTCGTGCCCGAAGACCGCACCGAAGACGGTCTCGTCGGCACCTTCTCGATCGCCGAGAACCTCATGCTTGACCGTTCGACGGGCGAGCCTTTCGTCAAGTGGGGAACGCTGCAGCTCGACGAGCTCGCGCGTTTCGCCGCCGAGCGCGTTGACGAGTTCGACGTGCGCACACAAGGCATCACGCAAGCGGCAGGTCGACTCTCGGGCGGCAACCAGCAGAAAGTCGTGCTTGCTCGTGAGCTCAGCCGCGAGCTGGCGCTCTTCGTCGCCGCGCAGCCCACGCGTGGCCTCGACGTGGGCTCGATCGAGTTCGTGCACAAGCGCATTGTGGCGACGCGCGACTCGGGCATTCCCGTGATCGTGGTCTCGACCGAACTCGACGAAGTCGCGGCACTCGCCGACCGCATTGCGGTCATGTACCGAGGGCGCATCATCGGCGTTGTGCCGGGTGATACCCCTCGTGATGTTCTCGGATTGATGATGGCCGGAGAAACTCCGGCGGAGGTGGCCGCATGAGCGACGACACGAAGAACCCGAAGGCGGCCGAGTCGCACGAGCAGACGGCTGCCGAAAAGGTGCACGAACAGGTGGTGGCGCACGAAACCGGGCGCGACGCATCCGAGCCCGCGGTTCCCCGCAGCAATCAGATCATCAAGGAGATCTTCGGGGGCAGCGCAGCCATTTCGGTGCTCGCGGTGTTTCTCGCCCTCGTCTTCGGCGGCATTCTGATTGTTCTCACCGACGAGACGGTCGCCCAGACCAGCGCCTACTTCTTCTCGCGCCCCACTGACACGCTCGCTGCGATGTGGGATGCGGTTGCGGGCGCCTACTCGGCCCTGTTCCGCGGCTCGGTGTTCAACTACCTCCGCGTCGATGACCTCGCGGTGGCGATCCGGCCGTTGACCGAGACGCTTGCCAACGCGACACCCCTCATTGCGGCGGGTCTGGGTGTTGCTCTCGCGTTCCGCGTGGGCCTCTTCAACATCGGTGGCCGCGGGCAAATGCTCATCGCGGCCGCTGCGGCTGGCTATGTCGGCGCCTACATCCCGATGCCGCCGGTCATCCACCTCATCGTGGCGCTCGTGGTCGGCCTCATCGGTGGTGCACTGTGGGGTGGCCTCGTGGGCCTGCTCAAGGCGCGCACGGGCGCGCACGAGGTGATCGTGACGATCATGCTCAACTACATCGCGTTCTACCTCGTCTCGTTCTTGTTGCGCACGCCGGGTGCATTGCAAGCGCCGGGGCAAAACAACCCGAAGAGCGGCCCGATTCTCGAGACGGCTCAGTTTCCGCCGCTGCTCGGTGATGCGTACAACCTGAACCTCGGATTCATCCTCGTGATCGTCTCGACGATCTATGTCTGGTACTTGCTCAACCGCTCGGCCCTCGGGTTCCGCTTCCGGGCGGTCGGCGAGAACCCCCACGCAGCGCGCGTCGCGGGCATCAAGGTCGAGCGTGTCTACGTGCAGGTCATGCTCATCGCCGGCGCTCTCGTGGGTCTCGCCGGCGTCTACCAGGTGCTCGGCAACTTCACGGGCGGCTTTGCCTCGGGTCTCGACGCGAGCATCGGCTTTGACGCGATCACCGTGGCTCTGCTGGGCCGCTCGAAGCCGTGGGGAGTGTTCTTTGCGGGCATCCTGTTCGGTGCTCTCAAGGCCGGTAGCTACACGATGCAGGCCTCGGAAGGCATTCCGGTCGACATCGTGC
Organism: Microcella sp.; assembly: GCF_033763155.1. Lineage (GTDB taxonomy): Bacteria > Actinomycetota > Actinomycetes > Actinomycetales > Microbacteriaceae > Microcella. The sequence continues at coordinate 10,776 of NZ_JANRKZ010000046.1, read as the reverse complement.
TCGTTGTGCAGTCGTTCATCGTGCTCTTCATCGCCGCGCCGCCCCTGGTGCGATCGATCTTCCGTCTACCCACCCCGGATCCGTTGTTTCAATGGCGGACCCCGAAGCTCACCCGCACGGCGGAGGTGACCAAGTGAGCGTCGTGACGACCACTAAAGACTCTGGTTCAGGGCTCGCTCCTGCTGCGATGGTCGTGCGCAGCTGGAAGGCCCCGATCGCGTTCGCGATCTTCACCGTCATCGGCGTGGTGTTGTTCATCGCGCTGGCGCGCGGTGGTGACACCACCTACCGCTTGAGCAACGACACCGACGCGATCATCTTGCCGTCGATTGTTCTCCCGGCCGACGCCACGGGCATCGTCTCGGTCGTGCTCATGGCGATCATCGCGGTCTACGCGTTTCTGCTCGTTCGTGGCGGCACGAAGGTTCCGCTGTGGCTGACGACGATCTTCGCGCTCATGTTCTTGCTCGGGTTCTTGACCTGGGCGGCGGCGGGGTCGACCGTGCCGCTCGTGGGTCTGTTGGCCGGAGCCCTCACGGTGAGCACGCCCCTCATCTTCGGCTCGCTCGGTGGTGTGATCAGTGAGCGCGTCGGAGTGGTGAACATCGCCATCGAGGGCCAACTGCTCGCCGGCGCCTTCGTCGCGGCCATGGTGGCCACGTTCACGGGCTCCGCCATTGCCGGGCTGCTCGCGGCGATGGTGGCAGGCGCCGTGGTCTCGGCGGTGCTCGCGGCCTTTGCCATCAAGTACCTCGTCGACCAGGTCATCGTGGGTGTCGTGCTCAACGTGCTCGTGATCGGACTCACGAGCTTCTTGTACTCGACGGTCATGACCGCCGATCCCGATCTGTTCAACAAGCCCGAGCGCTTCGAACGCATCGCGATTCCGCTGTTGAGCGACATTCCGGTGCTCGGCCCGATTCTCTTCAACCAGACGATCATCGTCTACCTGATGTTCGCGCTCGTGCCCGCCGTGTGGTTTGCGCTTTTCAAGACCCGCTGGGGTCTGCGGTTGCGCTCGGTCGGTGAGCACCCGAAGGCTGCCGACACCGTCGGCATCAACGTGCGCGCCACGCGATTCTGGAACGTACTGCTCGCCGGCCTCATTGTCGGCGGCGGCGGCGCGTTCTTCACGCTCGCGGCGATCGGCTCGTTCACGAAAGAGATGACCAACGGCGCGGGCTTCATCGCCCTGGCCGCGGTGATCTTTGGCCAGTGGAACCCCATTCGGGCAACGCTCGCCGCGCTGCTCTTTGGGTTCGCGACCAACTTGCAGTCGACGCTCTCGATCGTGGGTTCCCCCGTGCCGAGTGAGTTCATGCTCATGCTTCCCTACCTCGTGACGATCTTCGCCGTGGCCGGTCTCGTCGGGTTCTCGCGCCCGCCGGCCGCCTCGGGCAAGCCGTACATCAAGTCATAGGGGCGCATCCGTGACCGATATCGATTGGGATGCTCTGCGCGCCGTCGCCCTCGAGGCCATGTCGCACGCCTACGTGCCGTACTCGAACTTTCCGGTCGGTGTCGCCGCGATCGTCGACGACGGGCGCGTGATCTCGGGCTGCAACGTCGAGAACGCGTCGTACGGACTCACCCTGTGCGCCGAGTGCGCGCTCGTGTCGAGTCTGCACATGACGGGCGGCGGCAAGCTCGTGGCGTTCACGTGCGTCGATGGCAACGGCGGTGCGCTCATGCCGTGTGGCCGGTGCCGGCAACTGCTGTTTGAGCACTCGGCCGAGGGCATGCTGCTCGAGACCGTGTCGGGCATCAAGACCATTGATGAGGTGCTGCCTGACGCATTCGGGCCGCGCACGCTCGCCGCCTTTCGCGACGGCACGACCACTGCTGGCGCCTGAGCGCCTCGAAGGAGACCACCATGGCTGTCGAGCCGTTTGACGTTGTCGACCTGATTCGCACCAAGCGAGACAAGGGCGCTCTGACGACCGAGCAGATCCAGTGGATGATCGACGCCTACACGCGCGGCTATGTGGCCGACGAGCAGATGTCGGCCATGACCATGGCGATCTTCCTCAACGGCATGACGCGCGAAGAGGTGCGCGACATGACCCTGGCGATGGTCGCCACGGGCACGCGCCTCGACTTCTCGGGTCTCTCGAAGAAGACGACCGACAAGCATTCAACGGGCGGCGTTGGCGACAAGATCACGTTGCCGCTCGCGCCGCTCGTCGCCTCGTTCGGGGTCGCGGTGCCGCAACTCTCGGGCCGCGGGCTGGGCCACACCGGAGGCACGCTCGACAAGCTCGAGAGCATCCCGGGATGGCGCGCCAACGTGAGCGTCGACGACATGATGGCGCAGCTCGAGAGTGCGGGTGCCGTCGTGTGCGCCGCCGGATCGGGCCTGGCTCCCGCCGACGGCAAACTCTATGCCCTCCGCGACATCACGGGCACAGTCGAGTGCATTCCGCTCAGTGCCTCGTCGATCATGTCGAAGAAGATCGCCGAGGGCACCGCCGCCCTCGTGCTCGACGTGAAGTTCGGCTCGGGCGCTTTCTTGAAAGACATCGAGCAATCGCGCGAGCTCGCCAAGGTCATGGTGCGATTGGGTGAGGATGCCGGGGTCGCCACGCGCGCGGTGCTCACGAACATGAATGTGCCGTTGGGCCTCGCGATCGGTAACGCCAACGAGGTGCGCGAATCGGTCGAGGTGCTCGCTGGTGGCGGCCCCGCTGATGTTGTCGAGCTCACGGTGACCCTCGCCCGCCACATGCTCGAGCTCGCCGGAATCACCGATGCCGATGTCGAAGGTGCCCTGCAGAACGGCCAGGCAATGGACACCTGGAACGCCATGATTCGCGCTCAGGGCGGCGACCCGGAAGCGCCGATGGCCGAAGCCGCCGAGCATCACGTCGTCACAGCCGACCGCGACGGCGTGCTCGTCGAGCAGCTCGCGCTTCCCTTTGGCATTGCTGCGTGGCGCCTCGGCGCCGGCCGCGCACGCAAAGAAGATCCGGTCGACCACGCCGCGGGCATCGACTTGCACGCCAAGCCCGGCGACACCGTGACAAAGGGCCAGCCGCTGTTTACGATGCACACGAACGAGGCCGCGCGCTTCGATCGCGCGCTCGAGGCGCTCGCGGGCGGCTATCGCATCGGTGACGCCGGTGACGAGATCGTCACGGGCGGGCCGCTCATCGCAGGTGTCGTCGACTAGAGCTCGGGCTCGCCGATGCGCTCAAGCGCGTCGACGATGAGGCTCCAGAAGCGGTCGTTGTCGATGTCGAGCGCAACCTGCGTCGTGCATCCGTCGGGGGCCGGGCCGCGCAGATCGGCGACGGTCATGCCGAGCGTGAGCCCGCCGGTCAGCTCGACATCGAGCGGGGCCTTCACGACGCGCAGCAGCGTGGGGTCGATGAGGTAGGCGACCGCGCACGGGTCGTGCACGGGCGGGTGATCAAAGCCCTGGGCGTCCTTGTACGAGTGGGCGAAGAACTCGAGCAGCTCGCCGACGAAGCGCGCGGGCGCGGTGCCCACGGCGGCGATGCGCGCGGCGACCTCATCGGTGGCGAGGGCCTGGTGGGTGGCATCGAGGCCGATCATCGTCAGTGGCCAGGGCTCGTTGAAGACGATGTGCGCGGCCTCGGGGTCGATGATGATGTTGAACTCGGCGACGGCGCTCCAGTTGCCGACGTGAACGCCACCGCCCATGAGGACGACTTGCTTGACCCGCTCAGCCAGGAGCGGCTCCTTGCGCACCGCGAGCGCGATGTTGGTGAGAGCGCCGGTGGGCACGAGCGAGACGGTTTTCGGCGGGTGGCTCATGACGGTGTCGATGATGAGGTCGACGGCGTGGCGCGGGTCGAGCTCGACGACGGGCTCCGGCAGCACGGGCCCGTCGAGCCCCGATTCCCCGTGGATGTCCGGTGCCGTTTCGACGGTGCGCACGAGGGGGCGGTGGGCTCCGCGGGCGATCGGTACCGCATCCATGCCGATGACGCGTGCGACCGAGAGGGCGTTGCGCGTGACCTTCTCGATCGTCTGATTGCCCATGACGGTTGTGACGGCGAGCAGCTCAATCGCCGGCGAGCCGTGCGCGAGAAGCATGGCGACGGCATCGTCGTGGCCGGGGTCGCAGTCGAGGATGATCTTCTCGGGAGCCGAGTCGGGGGTGGGGAGCGCCATGCGCCGAGCCTACTCCAGAACTGCATATATGAAAGAGACTTGCGCATGTGTAGAGTGCGCTCATGAGTTCGCACCCTGGCCGCCATGTCGATGACCTTGCGGCGCGTGGCGCCGCGCGCACGGACTGGATTCGCTCGCGAATGCCGTTGCTCGCCGACGTGCGGGCACGCTTTGCTGACGAGCGGCCGTTCGACGGGCAGCGCATCGGCATGTCACTGCACCTCGAGCCCAAGACTGCGGTGTTGCTCGAGACGTTGCAGGCGGGCGGGGCCGACATCGTCGCGACGGGCAACCATGGCTCGACGCAAGACGACATCGTCGAATACCTGCGCGCGCAAGGCATGACGGTCTTCGGCTCGCGCGCAGACACTCTCGACCAGCACCACGCCAACGTTGCGGCAGTGGATGCGGCGCGGCCGAGCATCCTGCTCGACAACGGTGCGGACCTTGCCGTGCTCGCCGCCGCCCGTGTTGACACCGATGCGGTCACCGCGGGCGACGCGACGGGCGGCACGGGCATCATCGGGGGTACGGAAGAGACCACGAGCGGCGGCATGCGCTTGCGCACCGAACTCGCGGGCCGCATCCCGTTTCCGCTCATCGTCATCAACGACTCGCTGCTCAAGGCGATCGGCGAGAACAAGCACTCGGTGGGGCAGTCGGTTGTCGAGAGCATCATGCGCATCACCAACCTGCGCGTTGCTGGTCGGCGTTTTCTCGTGGCGGGGTATGGCTGGTGCGGGCGCGGCATCGCGCAGTACCTACGAGCAATGGGCGCGAAGGTCGCGGTGAGTGAGGTCGACGACCTCAAGGCCTTCGAGGCCGCGTGGGATGGCTATCGCGTGGGCGGCATTGTCGACCTGGCGAGTTGGGCCGAGGTCGTTATCACCGCGACCGGTCATCCGGATGTCGTGACGCACGAGGTGATCGATGCGCTCTCTGACGGCACGGTACTGGCAAACGCCGGCCACTTCCCGTGGGAGATCGACGTGCCCGGTCTCTACGCGCAGGCGACGGCTCGCACGACACTCGACGAGGCGATCGAGCGCATCGATCTGCCCGGCGGTCGCCACGTTGTGCTGCTTGCCGAGGGGCGCATGATGAATCTCGCGGGCCGCGAGCCCAAGGGCAACTCGATTGAGGCCATGGACCTCGGCTTCTTGCTGCAGGCCCTCTCTCTCGAGCGCGTCGTGCGCGACGCGGCCTCGCTCACGCCCAATGCGCAGCCGGTGCCCGACGACATCGAGCGCGACATTGCGCGACGGATGCTCGCCGCCATGGGCGCCCACCGATGAGCCTGCCCGCTCCCGAATACAGCGTTCCGGCGGTCGATAAGGCGCTCGACATTCTCGAACTGCTCGCCGCGAGCCCGGAGCCCCTCACGCAATCCGCGATTGCCGAGGCCACCGGCCGCAGTGTGGGGCAGCTCTTCCGCGTGCTCGTCACGCTCGAACGGCGGGGTTTTCTCGTGCGCGAGCGCGGCGGCGGTTACGTGCTCGGCACGCACGTGTTTGACCTGGCCCATCAGCACGAGCCGTTGCGTGGTCTGCGCGCGGCGGCGCTGCCCGTCATGCACGAGCTGGCCCTCGAGGTGCAGCAGAGTTGCAATCTTGCGGTGCTCGAGGGTCACCGGGTGCGCGTGATTGCACAGGTCGAGTCGCCCGCGGACGTCGGATATCGCGTGCGCGTGGGGGCGATGTTCGATGCCGCGACGACGGCGACGGGCGAGGTGCTGCGCGGGGCCCTCGAAGTAGTGCGGGCTGATGCGATGCAGCACGGCATTACCGATGTCGTCGCCGCGATTCGCGGAGCCACGGGAGCAACGGTGGCCGCCCTCACGGTTCCCTCCGTGAGCACGAGCTTGAGCACCGTGGCTCACGACCTCGTGGTGGCGCGCACGCGCGCGGCGGCGGCGGCGATCTCTCAGCGCCTGGGTGCGCCGGCCGGTGGATAATTCTGGGTCACGACTCGGTAACGAACCGGTAGGTTTGACGGTATGACGACGGCGACTGCGAACCTCCTGCCCGGCACCGAGATCGCGATCGAGTCGCTGCCGAAGGTGTCGCTGCACGACCACCTCGACGGTGGTCTTCGGCCGCAAACCATCATTGAGCTCGCCGACGAGATTGGCCTCGAGGTTCCGGCCACGGACGCCGCCGCACTCGGGGCCTGGTTCGCCGAGAAGAGCGACTCGGGTTCACTCGTTGAGTACCTCAAGACCTTCGACGTGACCGTAGGTGTCATGCAGACCCGTGAGGGCCTCGAGCGTGTCGCCAAGGAGTTCGTGCTCGACCTCGCCGCGGATGGCGTGGTGTGGGGCGAGATTCGCTGGGCTCCCGAGCAGCACCTCACGCGCGGGCTGTCGCTCGACGAGACCGTCGAAGCCGTGCAGGCGGGTCTGGACGCGGGGGTTGATGAGGCGCGCAGCAGCGGTCACAGCATCCGTGTGGGTCAGCTCGTGAGCGCCATGCGGCACGCTGATCGCGGGCGAGAGATCGCCGAGCTTGCCCTGAGGCACCGCGACCGTGGCGTCGTGGGCTTTGACATCGCGGGTGCCGAGGCGGGCTTTCCGCCCAGCCGACTGAGCGACGCGTTCGACCTGCTGGCGAGTGAGTACTTTCCGGCGACGGTGCACGCGGGTGAAGCCGACGGCCTCGAGTCGATTCGGGGCGCTCTGCGCGACGGTCACGCGTTGCGCCTCGGCCATGGGGTTCGTCTTGCCGAAGACATCACGCTGCGCGATGAGGGCGGCGCCACGATTGCCGAGCTCGGCCTGCTCGCCGAGTGGATCAAAGACCGCCAGATTGCTCTGGAGACGAGCCCGAGCTCGAACCTGCAGACCGGCGCGATTGCCGCGTGGGGCGACCAGATGGTTGACCACCCGCTCGACCTCTTCTACCAACTGGGCTTTCGCGTCACGGTCAACACCGACAACCGCCTCATGAGCGCGACGACTCTCAGTCGCGAACTGCGCCTCGTTGCAGAGGCATTTGGCTACGACCTCGACGACCTGCTGGCGCTGCAGCTCAACGCCGCGCAGGCTGCGTTCTTGCCGGTTGAAGATCGTGAGGCGCTCATGGACACCCTCATCGACGGTTTCGAGGCAGCGACATGAGCCTGCCTGCCCTCGCCGATCGCGCCATCGTGCTCGGCGCGCGCGCCTCTGATTGGCGAGATGCCGTGCGCCTCGCCGGTGACGCCCTCGTCGACAGCGGCTGCACGACAGCCGAATACACCGAGGCCATGATTCGCATGGTCGATGACCACGGCCCCTACATCGTGATCGCTCCTGGTCTGGCGCTCGCCCACGCGCGCCCCGGGCCCGAGGTGCGGTGCGACGGTCTCTCGGTTGTGACGCTCGCCGAGCCGGTCGAGTTTGGTCACGCCCACAACGACCCCGTGCGCGTCGTCATCGGCTTGGCGGGGGTTGCGGCCGAAGGCCACCTCGAAGCCGTGGCGCAACTCGCCAACGCGTTCAACGACGCTGCGGCGATTCCCGCCCTCGCCGCGGCGACGACTCGGGATGCCGTGCGCACGATTCTCGCGGGCGGCGGCATCGCGTGAAGATCGTCACGATCTGTGGCGCGGGCATCGGCGCGAGCGGAATCTTGAAGGTCAACGCGGAACGCGTGCTGCAGCGCCTCGGGCTGAGCGCGACGGTCGTCGCGGCCGACCTCGCCTCGGTGAGTCAGGTTGCCGCCGACGCGCAAGTGATTCTCACGAGCGCCGAGTTTGTCGAGGCCATCGGCGTGACGCGCGCCGACGTCGTGGTGATCGAGAACTATTTCGACGCTGACGAGTTGAGCACGAAGCTCGAGGCCGCGATCGGCTGATCGCTCTCAACCGCTTAGCCCTGGCCCGTGGGGCCGTTCTTGCGGTCGAAGCGGCCCGTGCGCGCGAGCAGCGCTGCCCCGATGCCGAGGGAGCTGAGCGGTGCGATGTAGGGCTGCAGCAAGAACATCGCGAGGATCGCGATGATGCCGATGAGCGCGGCGACTGCGAGGCGCCTGCCGGCCGTCGCCGCGTCGAGGGCGAGCGGCACGATGGCGCCTGCCGCGAACCCGGCCGCGACGCCCGTCGTCGAGAGCAACACGAGGGGCAAGAGCGGCCCGACGGGGTTCAACAGCGACGACGGATAGGTAATGGCTTCGAGCGTGATCGCCAGCGGAAGAATCAGCAGGATGGCGTAGGCGGTGACGAGAGCCCACAGCGGGCGGGCGCGCTCGCGAAAGAAGGCGTGCACGGCGGTCAGCAGCGGAAGAAGACCGAAGAACGCGAGGGCATTGCCGAGCAACAGTGCGCGGTCGCGCGCCGCGACATCGGCCTCAGCAACACCCGAGGTGTCAGCAGGCGCGGCAAACAGCGTCGGCAGGAGGATGGTGCCAATGAGCATCATCGCGAGCGACACGGCAGCCGCGATGATTCCGGCGCGGGTTGAGGGCGGGCCAACCAAGCGGGCCGACGCGCTGGCGGGGGAGGAACTCGAGGTGCTCATACCCTCCACCCTACGGGTGCGCGCGTGTGGCCCGATTCTTCACGGGTGGCCGCGAACGTTCGCGGACTCATGCGAAAAACGGTGCCGAACGCTGAACGCCGAGCGCTGAGCGCCGAACGCCGCGCGCTACACGATGAGCGCGCGCATGCCCGCCTCGAGCGCGGCAACCTCGGCCTGTGCGGCCGCCCGGCGCTCGTCGACCGAACCCTGGTCTGACGATGCGTCGATGTAGACCTTGACCTTGGGCTCGGTGCCGCTCGGCCGCACGATGACGCGGGCTCCGCCGCGCATCCAGAACCGCAGAATGTCGCTCGGGGCGAAGACACCGAAACCGCCGATGAAGTCGTCAACCTGCTCGACGCGCACGCCTCCGATCTGGTTGGGCGCCGAGTCGCGCAGTTCGGCCATGATCGCGCCGATGCGGCTGAGGTCGGTGACCCGCAGGGAGACCTGCGCGCTCGCAAAGGCGCCGAAGCGCTCATCAAAGGCGCGCTGGTGCTGCTCGAGCGTGCGGCCTGCTGCCTTGAGCTCGCCCGCGAGCGCCAAGAAGTCGACCGCGGCCGAGATGCCGTCTTTGTCGCGCACCTTCTGGGGGTCAACGAGGTAGCCGAGCGCTTCTTCGTAGCCATAGCCCAGGCCGCCCACGCGCGAGATGTACTTGAAGCCCGTGAGGGTGTCGCTGTAGCTGATGCCGTACGCGGCAGCGACGGCCGCCAGTGCGGGCGACGAGACGAGGGATGCCGCAAACTTCGCCTCCCGCCCCTCTCGCTCGAGACGCTCCGCGGCCCGCCAGCCGAGCAAGGCACCCACAGCGTTGCCACTGAGTCGCCGCCAGCCTTCTGGAGCAGACGAATCGGGGATGGCCACCGCAAGCCGGTCGGCGTCGGGGTCATTGGCGATGATGAGCTCGGCGCCCGCGGCGCGGGCGGTCGCGAAGGCGAGGTCCATCGCTCCGGGCTCTTCGGGGTTCGGAAACGCGACGGTCGGAAACGCGCCGTCGGGCTCGATCTGCTCGGCGACGACGGTCGGGTCACCGAGGCCCGCGTCGCGGAACACGCGCTGCGCGACCTCCCATCCCACGCCGTGCATCGCGGTGTAGACGAAGCTCACGGGCTCGATGACGGCGGACTCGGGCGTGTGGGTCACCAGCGCGGCGGTGCGGGCGATGTACGCGTCGATGACCGATTCGTCGGCCGTCTCGTAATCGTTTGATCGCGGCAGCTCCCCGACCACCTCGGTGTCGGCGACCGCGAGAATCGCGGCGTGAATCGCCTCGTCGGCGGGGGCCACGATTTGCGAGCCGCCGTCGCGGCCCCCGAGGTAGACCTTGTAGCCGTTGTCGCGCGGCGGGTTGTGGCTCGCGGTCACCATGACACCAGCGCTCAAGCCGAGCTCGCGCACCGCAAAAGCGAGAACGGGCGTCGGCAGGGCTCGCGGCAGCAGCACGACGCGCAGGCCCGCACCCGCCATGAGCTCGGCCGAGTCGCGGGCGAACACGTCGCTGTTGACGCGACCGTCGTAGCCGATGACGACGCTGGCGTTCTCGTCGCGGGCGAGCAACCAGCGGGCGAATCCGGTGGCCGCCTGCGAGACGAGCACGCGGTTCATGCGGTTCGAGCCCGCGCCGAGCTCACCCCGCAGACCCGCGGTGCCGAACGTGAGGCGCGTGTCGAAGCGGTCGCGGAGGGCATCCATTGCCGCCGCATCGCCGCTCTCGGCGGCCGGAATGAGCGCCTCGAGTTCGGTGCGAGTGACGGGGTCGGGGTCTTGGTCGAGCCACGCCTTGGCGAGATCGAGAGTGGTCACGAGTGCCTCCTACAGTGCGGCGACAATGCGCGCGAGCAGCGCAGAGATGACGGGCTCGGCGTCTTTGCCGGCCTGGATCACTTCAGCGTGGCTCAAGGGCTCGGGCGAGATTCCGGCGGCGAGATTGGTGATGAGCGAGAGCCCGAGCACCTCCATGCCGGCCTGGCGGGCCGCAATCGCCTCGAGGGCCGTCGACATGCCGACAATGTGCCCGCCCATGGCCTTCGCCATCTGCACTTCAGCGGGCGTCTCATAGTGCGGCCCACGGAACTGCACGTAGACGCCCTCGTCGAGGCTCGCGTCGACCGTGTGCGCGAGGTCGCGCAAGCGCTTGGCGT
>NZ_JANRKZ010000045.1:0-18810 GCF_033763155.1 Microcella sp. | reverse complement strand
AGCGGACTGCGGCGGCCCGGGTCGCGGCGCGGCAACAGCAGGGCGCGGGCGGCGCACTCCCGGAAGCGCGCGGCGAAGACCGCCGAGCCCCCCACTTCGCTCGTCACCAGCGCCTCGAGCTCGTCGGCCTCGAAGTGAAACAGCTCAGCGCCGGGCGGCTGCGCCTCGGTGTCGGGCAACCGCACGACGATGCCGTCGTCCGCTGCGATCGCCGCACCGTCGTAGCCGTGCCGCTCACGGATGCGGGCCGTCACGGCGAGGGCCCACGGGGCGTGCACCGCCATGCCGAAGGGAGAGTGCAGCACCACGCGCCAGTCGCCGAGCTCGTCGCGGAACCGCTCCACGATGAGCGTCTGCTCGCTCGGCAGCTGCCCGGTGGCCTCGGCCTGTTCGCGCAACAGCGCGTCGAGGTTCGCCTCGGCGCGAGCGTCGAGTCCCGCGGCGGCGAGGCGCTCGTGGCGGGCATCCGGCGTCGCGGCCGCGAGTTCGCGCGTCGTGCGCCCGAGCGCTCGTCCAAGTTCAGCTGGCCGGCCCAAGCCGTCGCCCTTCCAGAAGGGCACCTTGCCGGGCTGGCCAAAGGCGGGAGTCACGATGACCTGGTCGTGCGTGATCTCCTGGATGCGCCAGCTCGTGGTGCCGAGCGCAAACACGTCGCCCACGCGTGACTCGTAGACCATCTCTTCGTCGAGCTCGCCGACGCGGCGGCCGTTGCCCTCGCCCGCGATGAAGACCCCGAAGAGCCCGCGGTCGGGAATCGTGCCGCCGCTCGTGACCGCGAGTCGCTGCGCGCCCGGGCGACCCGTGAGGGTGCCATTGACGCGGTCCCACACGACGCGCGGGCGCAACTCGCTGAAGCGATCGCTCGGGTACCGGCCACTCAACAGGTCGAGCACAGCGTCGAAAGCCGAACGCGGCAGGGTGGCGAACGGCGCGCTGCGGCGCACCTGCTCGAACCACTGCTCGATGTCGCACGACTCAAGGGCCACATGAGCCACGGTCTGCTGAGCGAGCACGTCAAGCGGATTCGTGAGCACGCGCAACTCTTCGATGAGTCCCGCGGTCATGCGCTCGCTCGTGACCGTCGCGTGCAGCACGTCGAGCCGGTGCTTGGGCACGAGAACGCCGCGGCTGATCTCGCCGACCTGGTGCCCGGCACGGCCCAAGCGCTGCAGCCCGCTCGCGACGCTCGGTGGCGCCTCGACCTGAATGACGAGGTCGACCGCGCCCATGTCGATGCCGAGCTCGAGGCTGCTCGTCGCAACGACGCACCGCAAGCGGCCGGTCTTGAGCGCCTCTTCGATCTCGCCGCGCTGCTCTTTGCTCACCGAGCCGTGGTGGGCTCGGGCCAAGAGTTCGTCAGACTCGGTTCTCAGTTGGTAGATCTCGTTGAGCCGGGCCGTCAGCCGCTCGGCGAGTCGTCGCGAGTTGGCGAACACGATCGTCGAGCGGTGCTGCAGCACGCGATCGACGATGTCTTCTTCGACGTGCGGCCAGATCGACGGCGTTTGTGGCGCCCCTGAGCCGTCGGGTGAATCGCCCCCGATCGTCGGAGGCTGCGTCATGTCATCGACGGGTACGACGACGCTGAGGTCGAAGGTCTTCGCGGCCGGTGGTTGCACGATCGTCACGGGTTGGGCTCCGCCCAAAAAGCGAGCGACCTCTTCCGGGGGGCGCACGGTCGCCGAGAGACCGACGCGTTGGGCGGGGGTCGCGAGGCGGGCATCCAGTCGCTCTAGCGTGAGGGCCAGGTGTGCGCCGCGCTTCGTGCCCGCGACGGCGTGCACCTCGTCGATGATGACCGTCGTGACGCCGTCAAGCGTCTCGCGCGCGCTCGCCGTGAGCATGAGGTAGAGGCTCTCGGGTGTGGTGATGAGAATGTCGGGCGGCGACTTTTGTAGCGCGCGACGGTCGGCACTCGGGGTGTCGCCACTGCGCACACCGACCGTGATAGACGGCGCCGTGCCGCCGAGGCGCAGAGCCGTCTGCGTCACGCCGATAAGCGGCGAGCGCAGGTTGCGCTCCACGTCAACGCCGAGCGCCTTGAGCGGGCTGATGTAGAGCACGCGCGTGCGCCGGCGCGGATCGTCGGGCGGCGGCTCCGCGGCGAGGCGATCAATCGACCAGAGAAAAGCGGCGAGCGTCTTGCCCGAACCCGTGGGTGCCACGACGAGCGCGTGACGACCCGTCGAGATCGCATCCCACGCGCCCAATTGCGCGGGGGTCGGCGCGGGAAACGCGCCCGTGAACCACTCGCGCGTCGCGGGCGCGAATCGGCCCAGCACGGCGGCGGGCTCGAGGGTGGTCATGACCCCATTGTCGTGGTGCGCGCTGACAGCGCGCGCTCAGGAGTATTGCGCGCGCAAGAACGTGAGCACATCGGCGAGTTCGGCTTCGCTCACACTGTGTCCCAGACCCTCATAGATGCGCTCGGTGAGCGTGCTGTGTTTCGGCAGCCACGACTGCGTGTAATCAACGAACGCCGGCGGAATCACCGCATCGTGCGTGCCGCGCCCCCAAAACACCGGCGGGGCGAGGGCGGCGAGGCGGGCATCCGCGGGCGCATCGCCCTGCACCACAAAGCCCGCGAGCGAGACGGCAAAGTCGAACCGCTCGGGGGCATGACGCAGCAAGTGGATGCTCATCGCCCCACCCTGCGAAAACCCCAGCAGCCCGACCGAGGTGGCCTGCACCCCGTCGAGCCAGTGCAGCAAGCCGCGCGCCGCAGCGTCGGCACCCTCGGATCGGCTCTCGGGCGTCGCCCCCTCGAGCCCGTACCAGGCGTAGCCCGGGCCCGCGCGCAGGGGCGCGCGCACCGAGGCGATGACGGGTTGCAACGGCAAGTGGGGCGACAGTCCGAAGAGGTCACCCTCGTGCGAGCCATAGCCGTGCAGCAGCACGAGCAGGGGTCGCCCGGCGCGGTCGGCTTCGGGGGCCGACCAGATGATGGCCGAGGGGTCGATCAATTGCATGCCGCTCATGAGCCCATCGTGTCAGGTGTGCCCGCGTGGGCGCCGCACGAGACACAATGGAGCATGACCACCGTGCGCACTCCTGATCCGAACCCGGGCTGGCTGTCTGACGACGAGCTCGAGCAGATTCGTCAGCGATTGCCGCTCGTTTATGTCGAAGCCATTCCTGTGCGCGTCGATGGCATGGGTGTCGTCACCGAAGTGGGCGTGCTGTTGCGCGTGAATCCGGCGGGCAGCATTACCCGCACGCTCGTGAGCGGGCGGGTCATGCACGGCGAGACCTTGCGCGATGCGCTCTACCGGCACCTCGAGAAAGATCTCGGGCCTATGGCATTTCCGCAGTTGCCCGCGTCGCCGACGCCGTTCACAGTGGCCGAGTATTTTCCGTTTCCGAGCCCGACCCGCTTTAGCGATGACCGCCAGCACGCGGTCGCTCTCGCCTACGTGGTGCCCGTGACGGGCACGTGCGAGCCGCGGCAAGATGCGCTCGAGCTCACCTGGATGACGCCCGACGAAGCGGCGTCACAGCGCGTTGCCGACGAGCTCGAGGGTGGACGAGGGGCTCTGTTGCGTGCCGGATTGGCATCCGTGGGGGTATTGCCCTAGTAGCTCTACCCCCGAAGGGGGAGGTCGTGACCCCCTGGCTGGGTACAGCGAAGCCCGGATGCGGTGAGTAGGGTGAGATTGGTTCGCTCGAGCGCGAGCGTTCTTCATGTCATTTGGCCGGGGCCCTACCCGACTCTCTTCGGCCTAACGACGCCCCGGGGGGAATCACAGCATCATGGCCGTTTCTACGCTTCGCCGCCGCAAAAGGTTTTTTTCGAGTGTCGCCGTTGTGGCGATCGTCGCGTTGTTCGCGCCGTTCGTCGCCTTCCAGTCGGCAACCGCGGCCGAGGGTGACCCCGACGAGCCGGTGCTCGTTCAGTTCAACAAAGTCGCCATTCCTCCGGCTTCTCTTGCGGCGGTTGGTCCTGCCGAAACCGTCACGTACCAGTTCACGATCAACTGTTCGTCGCTCGAGACCGACTGCCTTGACTTGACGCTGACCGACGGCGTTCCCGAGCCCCTCGTGCTTCAATCCGTGACGACAGCGCAATCGATCCCCCCGATTCAGACGAGCATCACGGGCAACGCGTTCACGGTGCGCATCGTGGACGACCTGGGCGGCGGCCTTGTCGGCCTGCAAGCCGGCACGGGCATCCAGATCAATGCGACCGCGACGGTGCCGGCCAACTTGTCGGCCGACTACGACGGCGCGATCTTGCCCAACACGGCCACCGTGACGGTGTCGAACCGCGAAGACCTTGCGCTTGACCCTCCACGGCCGTCGACGGTGTTGTCGAGCGCCGAGGTGCGTCTTGAGGTCACCCGCACGCTCGCATCGCAGATCACCAAGACGATTACTCCCGCGTCGTCGACGGCGATCGAAGGCACGCCTGTCGCGATGACGCTGGGTGCGACGAACTCGAGCAACGGTTCCGTCGATTCGCTCGTCATTCAAGAGCCGGCCAATCTTTCCTCGAACGTGCTCGACACGCTTCAGGTCACCGGACTGAGCGGGCTCACCTTCCCGTCGGGCGCCGACCGCATTCGGGTTGACTGGTACAACGGGTCGGCGTGGACGACCGGCACGGCATCGGCCACCGCCGCGCTGCCGAGCGGAGTGCCGACTGCCGACATTCAGGCCCTGCGCTTCACCTTCACGAGCTCGACGGGCGGACGCATCGCGATCGGTGGCGTCGCTGCCATCACGGTGGATGCTGCGCTCTCGGCCACGGCGGCACTGGTCACCGAACCAACGACGGTCGTCAATACCGCGTCATCGTGGGTGACGTACGCAGCTGACACCACCCCGCCCGTGCAAGCGAGTGATTCCATCGTCATCGGGCCGCCCAGCATTGGCCCCGTTGCCACCAAGCAATTCGGCGCGACGTATGTGATCGGTGGCGACCAGGTTCTCGTCACGCTCGGCGGATCCAATGGTGGAGATTTCGCCCTGAAAGAGATGACGATTACCGAGCCATCGCCCGGCTCGACGTCTCTCGAGGCTCAGGGTCTCAGCTTTGACAGCTGGGTCGATGCCGACATCGAGTGGCCGATTGGTGCCACGAGCGTCGAAGTGAGCTACAAGTACGACGGCGATCTCGACTACAGCGCTCCGCTGACGTCGACGACGCCCAACACTCTGCCCGACCCGGTCGACCCGGCAGCGGTCACCGACATTCGGGTTCGGTTCCTCAGTTCCCTGCCCCAGGGCATGACGCCGGGGCAATACACCGTGCTTCCGTTCCTGGCCGTGAGCGACCATGTCGTCAGCGACGTGACGACGGTCAACGAAGTGCGTGTCGATGTCGTCACGCTGATCGATGAGACCGCATTTGCGGTGGCGACCGATGACCTCACGCGCCGCACGGCTCGCGTCAACACCGAGGTCTCAAAGGTTGCGACGCCGTCGGAGCTGTATTCCTTCGAAGGCGCGGCAACCGTCGTCTCGATTCCGGCGCGCATTACGCCGCTGCCGACGTCGGCAGTCGATCCCACCGCTTCGACCGTCGGGGCTACGAGCCTCACGGTGACCGACCCGCTCGACGCGACGACCGACGAGTTCTGGAACTACTTCGATCTCAGCGCCATCGTTGCGACGGCCGTGCCGGGCAACACCCTGATGTCGGTCGAGTACTGGGATGGCTCGGCATGGCTCGCCCTTTCCGGCGCGACCGACATTGCTGGCCCGACGTACTTCTCCACCACGATCGATCCGGTATTGCGTGATTCGATCGAGGGCGTGCGGTTTGTCTTCCGCCACGCCACCTACGACACGCTGGGCACGCTCTTGGTGCCGGGCTTCAGTGTGCAGCCCAACCTCTACATGACGTTGCGCGATCAACTGCGCGACGGCACGGGCGAGGCAGCGTCGAACACCCGCGTTGACCCGATCATCATCGACAACGTTGCGCAGAGCCGCGTGGTCAACCCCACGACCGACCCCAGCGAAGCCACTGCTGACGACCCCGCGGGCGTCGAATTGTTGCCGACGGCGGGCGTTGACGGCATCGACAAGACGTGGCTGCCGGTGCCGAGCACGGGTATCGAAGCCGTCATCGCGCGGTCAGAAGACCGCGCAACAGCGCGCATCAGTTGGGGCACGGGTGGCGTACCGTTCGACTCGGTCGTGGTGTCAGACACCGCCGACGACCCGTCGACCACTCCGGTTGCCGACACGGTATTCGACGCGTTCGATCTGGTTCGCATCAAGCCCATTACGTCGACCCTCGACCCGCTCCTCGTTTATGACGCGGTCACGGCGGTTGAACTGTATGTCCCGGGATCGGGCTGGGTTGCCACGAGTACGAACCCCTGTGCTGCCAACGCGTGTGACGGAACATTCCCCGGCTACACACTCACCCTCGCCGAGAGTGCCGCGGCCACGGGAGTGCGCCTCGTCTTTGAAGAGAGCCCGACGCGGGCGACCCTCGCGATCACCGATTCGCAAACGCCGCCCGTCGGCACGGGAGTCGCCCCGGCCGTGACTCTCGATCGCGAGTTCGATCTCGAGTTCGAAGTTCGCGACCAGCGCCGCTCTGACCCCACGGTCGCCGTGCTGGGTTCGACGCGCGAGGCCCTGTACAACATCCCTAGCGAGTTTGGACTGGTGCGCAACACCGCGCGCGTCGACGGGCGTGACGCGACCCAGTCGGTGCTGTTCTCGCAAACGGCTGCTGACGACATCCTCATTCTCGACTCTCCGTTGACGGTGTCGATCTCGAAGACCTGGGTCGATGGCCCGCTCGGCACGCCGCCCGCCGGTACGCCCCAGGCCTTGTACCCCCGCGCGCGCATGACGATCGATGCGACCAACGAGTCCGTCGTGCGTGTTAATGAGCTCGCGGTGCTCGACCCCGTCGCCGGCACCGACCCCTTCGATGCGGTCAACCTCTTCGACATCGTGACGATCACGGTTCCGAGTGGTGCCACCGCCACCGAAGTGCGCCTCGAGCGCGAGAGTGGCGCGATCGACGTGTTCACGCGCACCGCGGCACTCGCCCTCACGACGGCACAACTGGCTGATGTCGTGGGAATCGAAGTTGTTCACACAGGACGCATCGACGTGCTCGCTGATACGCGCATCGTGCTCGACACCCAGTTGCGCGCAGAGCTGCGCAGTGCGCCGGGAACGATCGTCAACTCCGTGAGCAGCGGTGTCGTCGACAACACGGCCGAAGCCCGCGTCGTCGACCCGGGTGGAGTTACGGTGCCCCCGGTGGGTGAGACCGACAACACCGTCACGGCGCAAGACTCGGCCTCGGTCACGGTTGTCGACTACACCTACGGTGTGACGGCGACCAAGGGCATCGTAGCCGACACGACGGCGACCCCGGCGACCCCGGCGACGCAGATCGAGGGCAACTCGCGCGTGGCCACGGTCACTCTGACGGGCCAACCGTCGGGCACCGTGCGGTCGACCGACATGCAGTTTGAGGACATTAGCCCGACGTTCTGGAACGCCTACAACTTCACGGCGTTTGGCTCCCACTCGTTCGCCACGCCGATCAACCGGGTCAAGGTCGACGTGCTCATCGGCGTCGACTATGTCATCGACGGTCTGACCGGAGATATCAGTGTCGAGTGTGGCGGTAGCGCAAACCTCGACGCGTGTTGGGTCAATGGCACGTTCTCGAGCTCGCTCGCCCTGCCGACCCTGCCTCCCGGGGCCACCACCGCCGACATTCGCGGCATTCGTGCGCAATACACGCGTGCTGACGGCGCCACGTGGGAGCGCCCGTTCAACCCGACGCAGACGCTGCGGTTCACTGCTACGCGCCGCGATGTGCTCGTCGAGCCTGCGGGCGACCCCGTGCCCTCGACGCTGTACATCTACACCCAGCCGGCGCCGGGTGAAGCCACGGTTGGTGTCTTTACCAATGACGTCACGGTGACGTCGTGGGCCGATAACGGGGTGGATGCTCCGCTCTGGCAAGCGACCGATGACGACACCAAGCAGATCTTGTTCCAGCACCGCCCTGCCAAGGTGCAGATCATCAAGACTCCCTTTGGCCCGCTCACGCTCGGTGCCCCGATTCCCTACGAGATCGAGGTCACCAACCGCGGAACCGGTCTCGATAAGCAGCTCACCGGCCTCGAGATTGTCGACCTCATTCCCGTCGACGTCACGGGTCCGCAGCTCGTCGTGGGTATTGACCCCGAAACCGACCTGCCCTACGACCCGCAAGACGTCATCACGATCGAGGTCGTTGATGAGGCGAACAACCCTGTCACCGCCCCGAGCTTCACGGCCGTGCTGGGCACAGCCGAGCTGACCGGTCAAGAGCTCACGATCACGATTGACCCCAGCTTCGTTCTCGAGCATGACTGGTCGATGACGATCAGCGTGCCGATGCAGTTCCGCCAGTTCTTCGAGTCGGGTAGTGCGACCGAGAACTTTGTTCTGAACGCCGCCACCGTGACGTCAGACCAACCGTTCGACGAGTGCACGCCGGCAACCGACGGAACGCTGGACCCGACGATCGTCGAGGTCGCCTCGTGCACGGCGACGACGCGCGTGTGGGCTCTGCCGAGCGCCCCGATGTCGATCATCAAGGGTGTCAAGGGTGTTGAAGCGGGCCCGCTTGACACCGACGGTACGCCGCTCATCGACCCTGCCACGGGTGACCCCTATGACGACCTCGGGGTCATCAAGACGGTGCCGGCAAACCCCGCCGACTGCACCGCACCGACTCTCGCCGTCGCCGGCGATGAGTATTACCGCTACCCCTGTGTGCCCATCACCCGACCGGGCGGAACAGAAGAGTGGGTCGGCTACTTCTTCAACGCCGGAAACGTGCGCGTGTACCAGATCTCGTCGATTGATGTGCTGCCGCGCGCGAACGACCGCGGTGTCATCATCAACGACGCACGCAACTCACGGTGGGCGCCG
Source organism: Microcella sp. (assembly GCF_033763155.1). Classification (GTDB taxonomy): domain Bacteria; phylum Actinomycetota; class Actinomycetes; order Actinomycetales; family Microbacteriaceae; genus Microcella. The sequence goes on along the minus strand of NZ_JANRKZ010000045.1, from coordinate 9,906 downwards.
ATCTTGCTGGAGCGACCGCGCCTCATCGGCTACCCCGAGGCGGCCTTGACGGTGTACTACACCAGTCGCCTCGACATGGCGACTCCCGCGTGCAACGGCGCCGACATCCAAAACGACCTCGGCATGAGCCCCACGAGCGACCCGCCCATGGTCGAGGCCTATTGGCCTTGTGTGGGGAGCGCCGCTGCGGGTGGCCTTGCTGATCGCGCCAACCCGGCCACGGGGTGGCAGGTCATGCCGGCCGTGCCATCGACGGCTCTGCTCGAGAGCGTTGTCGCGATGAAGTTCGTCATCGACTTCGAAGATGGCGGCATTGTTCCCGTCGGCCTCGCCCCGGGCGAGTCGGTCACGATCGCCTACAAGACGCGCACGGCTCTCGAGCCCGTCTTGCGCGAGACCACGCCGAACCTGGCGCGCGACTCGATCGCCTACAACTCAATCGCCGGTGCCGCACGCGGCTTCGACGGCGTCAACGACCTGCCGTACCGGTTCGTGACCGAGCCGCGCAAGGTGGGTATTGCTCTCGCGACGGGTGCGGTTGATCTGGCCAAGGTCATCAACGGCGCTGCCGCGTCGTTCGCTCCGTCGACCGTGCGGGTTGACCTTGCGTGCACCCTCGACATTGACGGTGCGGGAACTGTGCATAGCCCCGAGCCGATCGAGTTGCTCGACAGCGCCGGAGTCGATCGCACGCCGTTCACGCTGACCGGAAATGCCGCGGCGACGCGCATCCTCGGCATTCCGCTCTATGCGGTCTGCGATGTCAGCGAGGTCGGCACGACAGGAGCGACCACGACCGTCATCACGCCGGAGCAAGTCGTGTCGCGGGCACTGCCGTCGAGCCCGTCGATCGTGGTGAACCCTGTGCCCGCGTTTGATTCGCGACCCGCCATCGAACAAAGCACGGTCACGAATACCTACGACCTCGCGGGGTTGACGATCACCAAGACCGTCGACATGAACGGCGCGGTGAACGCGGCGGGGCAGCCGATCATGCAGACCGGATTCAACTTCTCCATCGCGTGCACCTTCGACAACGGTTCGGGCCCGACTGCGCTCACCGTGACGCCGGCGACGTTCACCCTCAACAACGGTGGTTCGCGCACGTACACCGGACTACCGGCTGGTGCGGTGTGCACTGTCACCGAGACTCAGACTCGGGGGGCGAGTGTCGTCAGCAAGGTCATCACGACGGGCGGTGTTCCGGCGGCACCGACCCCGGGCGCCGCGTCGATCGTGACGCTCGCTCCGAACAACGGTCTGGGTCAGGCGACGAACACCATTGACTACACCAACGAGTTCTACGTCGGCCGACTGACCGTCAACAAATCGATCACCGGCGCGGGAGCGACGGCGCCGTACGACTTTGGTGACGGTGAGTTCACGGTGCGCGTGAGCTGCACTCGTGCCTCGAGCTCGATCTCACCCGCGACGCAGCCCCCGGGCGCACCCGCGACGGCCGTATGGTTTGGTGACCTCACCTTCAGCAAGAGCACTCAGCTCACTCAGACCATCGAGAACATTCCCGTTGGGTCGAGCTGCACGATCAGTGAGCCCGGCAGTGCTGGGGCGACGAACGTCTCGATCCAGACGCCGAACCCCGTCACCACAACCGGCAACGCTGCGGGAACCTCGACGGTGACACGCACCGTGACCAACCGCTTCGACCTCGCGTCGCTGAGAGTGGGCAAGACGGTGTTGACGGATGCCGAAGATGCCAGCGGCAACCCGGTGTACCCGGTCGACCCGTTTGCGTTCTCGGTCGTCTGCACCTTCCAAGGCGACACGGTAATCGCCGACACGTTTGCGTCGTCTCCGATGACGTTCGAGCTCCGGCACGCGGAAACGCGAACGCTCACGGGCTTGCCCGCGGGTGCATCGTGCGCGGTCACCGAGACCAATGATCAAGACGCCGACTCAACTTCCATCGTGCAAACTGTCAACGCGACCTCGACGTCCGTTGTCGGAACGGCGACGACGATCGCGTCACTCGCCGCGAACGGTGGCACGCTCGTTGCACCCGTGACGACGAACTCGACGCAGTTCACCAACCGGTATGGGGTTACGAGCTTCACGATCACGAAGGATGTGATTGGTGGTGGCGGAACCCAGTTCGCTCCGGCGAGCTTCACCGCGAACCTCGTCTGCACAGCGCCCATCGTCGGTGAGTCGTACAACGGTGACGTCACTGTGCCGGCGAATGGCTTCGTGACGATTGAGAACCTGGCTGACGGCTCGACGTGCACCGTATTCGAGCGCAATGTCGCCGCGACGGGAGCCGATGCACACCGCATCGTCGACGACTCGGGCGCTGTGATCTCGGGAGAAGACATTCTCATCACGGCGGCCGAGCCTGGACGCGTGACGCTCGAGAACTACTACATGACCGGCGAGCTTGAGGTCACGAAGACCGTGCTCGGTGCGGGAGCGTCGTATGGCGACGGTCCGTTCGAGGTTACGCTCGCATGTGAGCGCGACGGCATCGCGGTTGACATCGCGGGCGGGGCAACCCGCGAGCTGTTGCCCAATGGCACGGTGACCTACACGTTGCTGCCGAGTGGCGCCGAGTGCACGCTGACCGAGAGTGACCGGGCGGGGGCGACGTCGAGTCGCATCCTCGATGCCGGTGGAAATGAGTTGACCGACTCGGTCACCACCGGGCACACCTTCACCGTGACGGTCGACGACACCAACCTGGTGGAGTTCGATAACCAAGCGCAACCGGCTCTCGAGGTGGAGAACACCTTCGAGCTCGCGGCTCTCGACGTGACGAAGACTGTGTCGAGCGCAGCGCGCGACACCGACGGCACCCCGATCGGCTTTGGGCCCTTCCCTGTGTCGGTGAGCTGCACGTTCGAAGGCGATGCCGTCTACGGCACCGGCTTTGATGCGGCGACGCCGATGCAGCGTGACCTCGAAGACGGTGAGACATGGTCGCTCACGGGGCTGCCCGACGGCGCGTCGTGCACCATCACCGAAACCAACACGATGGATGCCGCGGCGACGCGCGTTGTCACCGTTGTCGATGCTGGCGCAGCGACGACGACGACGGGTGACTCCGCGACGGTGACGCTCGGTACGACGACGACGGCCGAAATCGAGAACGACTACACGGTCGGGTCGATCGAGCTGACGAAGACCGTTGTGGGCGATGGGGCCGACGCATGGGCGGATGCTCCGTTCACCGTCGACGTGACGTGTGAGCTCGATGACGCGACGGGAACACGCACGGTCTTCAGTGACACGTTCACGTTCATGCGTGGCGACGACCCGGTGACGATCGAGAACATCGCGACCGGGGCCGTGTGTACGGTCACCGAAACCGCCACCGGAGGCGCATCGTCGACAACCGTGTCGATCGATGGCACGAGCGTTGACGGCGTCACCGCCGATGCGACGATCGCTGACACGCTGGTCGAGGTCGAGGTGACGAACACCTTCGCTCTGGGTGAGGTGCTCGTCGAAAAGATGCGCAATGGCGATGGTGCTGCAACGTGGGGTGCCGGGCCGTTCGAGGTCGAACTCACGTGCGTGCGCACGGTCGATGGAGTCGAGCAAACGATCGACATCCCCGGCGGAGCTACTCGCCCGTTGTCGTCTGACTCGTTTTACCGCGCGGTCTACAGCGACCTTCCGCTCGACGCGGTCTGCTCGCTGGAAGAGACCACGACCGCGGGTGCCACGAGCACGAGTATTGATGTCGATTCGGTGACGGTTGCCGCCGCCCCCGTGGGATTCGTCGTCACCAATACCTTCGATGTCGGCTCGGTTGAGATCGAGAAGACGTTTGCGGGTGACGGCACTGGTCAGTTCGTTCAGGGACCGTTCGAAGCCTCGCTCGCCTGCACGCTCGAAATTGATGGGGTCGTGACTGACCTCCCGATTCCGGGTGGGGCCGTGCGCGAGCTGACCGAGCTCAACGGCTACCGCAATAGCTGGAGTCAGATTCCGGCTGGTGCCGATTGCACCGTGACCGAGACGAAGACGGGCGGCGCAACGAGCAGCGAATTCACCGGCGGTGAGTTCGTCATGGGTGCCGGAGACGTGCACCAGGTGTCACTGGAGAACACGTTCTTGCTCGCTGCCTTCTCGATCACGAAAGAGCTGGCCGGCCCGTTCGCGTTCGAGGCACGTGATCTCACCTTTGTGATCGAGACGTCGTGCATCTGGGATCGCGACGGCGAACTCGTTCCGTTGCTGCCGGGCGGCTGGCCGGTGCCCGATCCCGACCCGAGCGCGCCACCCGTGGTTGATCCTCAGACGAGCGTGATCTCGGAGATCTCTGACGGAGTCACGGTGACCTTCGAAAACCTTCCCGCCACCGCGGAGTGTTCGATCTCTGAAGTCGACAGCGGAGGAGCCACGGCACAGCTCGTCTGGGTTGGGGGTGTGCTGCAGCTCGGTGACCTCACACTCGAGGGCGGCCTCAACGACTCGACCCTCTCGAACGTGTTCATGATCACGCTCGCCGAGACCGGTGTTGAGATCATGCTCTGGCTCTGGGTTATTGGTGCGCTGCTCTTTAGCGGCGTGGTGCTCGTCATGATCGCGCGACGCCGAGCCACCGCCTAGGCGGGACGACGCGGTCGCATCAACGACGGGCCCCGGCAGAGTGGATGCTCTGCCGGGGCCCGTGCCCGTTAAGGGTGTGACATGCGCGACTTAGCGCCCGCGGCGCTGGCCGCCCGACGAGTTCGACCGCACAACCTGGCCCACGCGGATTCCGCCCGCGCTCGCGCCGGCAGCTGATGATGCCCGGCGCGAGCCCTGGCGGGCACGGGGGGCGGCAGTGGACTCGGAGCGCGGGGCGTCGGTGCGCGGAGCATCCGTTCGCGGGGCCGCGCTACGAGGCGCACCCGATGCGGCGGTCGACGACGAACCCGAGCGGCGTTGGCCTCCCTGGCCGCCACGACCACCACGGGCGGGCTGAGCTTGGCCGTCGCGGTTGGCGCGCTTGCGCTGAGCGTTGGCGCCTTGCGAGCGCCCGCCGCCTTCGGGCTGGCGCTGAAGCACAGCGGGCAGCTCGTGCGCAGCCACACGGGGTGCGACCTCGCCGATCAGTCGCGTCACCGCGGCCGACTCGGTTGTGACCTGTTGCGGCTGCACGCGAATCGCGGCCTTGCGCAAAAGGTCGGCCGTGTCACGGCGCTGTTCAGGCAGCACGAGCGTCACGACGTCGCCCGCGGCTCCGGCGCGGGCGGTGCGGCCCGAGCGGTGCAGGTAGGCCTTGTGCTCCATGGGCGGGTCGACGTGGATGACGAGTTCGATGTCATCGACGTGCACGCCGCGTGCCGCGACATCCGTCGCCACCAAGACGCGCACGCTGCCGTCGCCGAACGCGGCGAGGTTGCGGTCGCGGGCCGGCTGCGAGAGGTTGCCGTGCAGGTCAACGGCGGGGATGCCCTGCTCGGTGAGCGCCTTGGCGAGCTTCTTGGCGGTGTGCTTGGTGCGCATGAAGAGGATGCGGCGGCCACTGCCCGAGGCGAGTGCGGTGATCATGCGCTTCTTCTCGTCGGCGCCCGAGAGCTCGAACACGTGGTGCGTCATGTCGGCGACGGGAGAGTTGGCCTCGTCGACCGAGTGCATGACGGGGTTGTGCAAGAACTGCTTGACGAGCTTGTCGACCCCGTTGTCGAGGGTCGCACTGAACAGCAGGCGCTGACCGTCGGTGGGGGTGGCCTTCATGATGCGCGTGACGCCGGGCAAGAAGCCGAGGTCGGCCATGTGGTCGGCCTCGTCGAGCACGGTGATCTCGACTGCGTTGAGCGTCACGAAGCCCTGCTTCATGAGGTCTTCGAGGCGGCCGGGGCACGCGACGATGATGTCGACGCCCGCGTTGAGGGCCTGCACCTGGCGGTTTTGCGAGACGCCGCCGAAGATCGTCGTGGTCGTGAGTCCGTACGCCTTGGCGAGCGGCTCGAGCACGGCGTTGATTTGCGTGGCGAGTTCGCGCGTCGGTGCGAGCACCATGCCGAGCGGGGCGCCCTTGCGGCGTGATCCGCCCGCAAGGCGCGTGCCAAGGCGCGCGACCATCGGAATCGAGAAGGCCAGGGTCTTGCCCGAGCCCGTCTTGCCGCGGCCGAGCACGTCGCGCCCCGCGAGGGTGTCGGGCAGGGTGTCGACCTGAATGGGGAAGGCTTCGGTCTTGCCCTGCGCGGTCAGGACCTCAACGAGCGGGTACGGAACGCCGAGGGCGCTAAAGGTGGTGTTCTGGGTAGTCATGGTGGTGCCTTTCGAGCGTGCGCGATTCCGGGCATCCGCGACCGAATGGTCAGGATGCGGTGCGCACGATGGATACGCGCGGCAGCAGGAATCGAAGTGGCGACGGCGGCAGTGGCCGACATCGTTCGCCGTGAGAAAGTATCGAACCGTCTGGATGCGCGAGTCGGTGCGCGTGCAGCGGGAAGAGGAAGCGTTCTACGACGCAGGAGAGCTGAGAACAGTTCTGCCTATGGGTCAACCGTAGCAGGTCGCCCTGTGGGGAGCGGCTCAGAGCACGAGCCGCCCGTCGCCGTAGCGCTCGCCGACCGGAATCTCGACGTCCACGACGTTGCCGGGCGGGGCGAGCGGGCACGCCCACGCCTCGTCATAGGCGCACGAGGGGTTGTACGCAAAGTTGAAGTCGAGCACGAGCGACCACGGCGCGCGGCCCCCGCCGAGGTCGGCGCCCTTCACGGTGTCGAGCAGGTATCGGCCGCCGCCGTAGGTGCCTCCGGGCACGCGCGAGAGGGCGTCGCGCACCGGAACGAAGAGCCCGCCTCCGTATGAGGCGAGCCGCCAGACGTCGAGCGTGCCGACGCCGGGCACGTCGACGAGGCCGAGTCGCTCGAACGGCACGACTCCGTCGGTGCCCGTGGTCACCTCGATGCGCGCCGGCTCAGCATCCTGAATCACGCACTCCAACCGCCACGCAGGGTCGTAGGGCTTGACGCGCAGGCCCGTGAACGACTCGCGATCGGCCGGCAGTAGCGGCGAGGCGGGGTGGTGCGCAAAGAGCTCGTCGCGCGTGCGGCGCCAGTGGTCGTGCGCGGCGACGAGGTCGGTCGCGGCCCGCAGCTCGGCATAGAGCGCGGCGATCTGGCGCCGCCAGTCAGCGACGGCAAGAGCGTCGATGGCCCGGTCAGGCGTGATGGATGCGCCGCTCACGCCGCGCCTCCCGCCACGCCAAACTGCGCGGCCCACCCGGGCGCGAGCTTCGCAATCTTTCGCCCGCGCAGCCGCCACAACACCGCGAACCCGAGCCACGCGAACGGAGTCAGCAGCCCCGCCCGAACGTCGAGCGTGTCGTGAAAGCGGGTGCGCGTCTCGGGGCTGAGCGGGTTGGGGCTGACGGCCATGCGGTGGTGCCAACTCGTCACGAGCGTCATGGGCCCGCTCACGGGACCGCCTTCGTCGTGCACGATGCGCGTGCCGTCCAGCTGCGTCTCGTCGCGCACACGAATCACCTGCGAACCCATCGGCAGCACACCGAGCATGCGCAAGCGCACGCGATGCTCGGTGTTCGCCCACCGTTCGGGAAACCCTTCGGGCTCGAGCGACTCGGCCGTCGTGATCGGCCCCGCGACGGCGCGAAACACCGCGGGGGAGTGCAGGGCCTCCCACGCCGCATCGGCCGGACAGTCGAGCAAGAGATCAAGTCGCACGCGCATGTGCCCAGTCTGCGGCACGTCGATACGATCGACCTGTGACCGGCCTTATTGACAGCACCGCCCCTGACGAGCAGACGCGCTACCAGGTGCGATTCGATGTCGGGCTCGATGGCGCGCGTCGCATCGGTGCCTCGGCACACCTTCTCGTGTGGTGCGACGGCCTCGCGACCGAGCCCGTGCCGACGGATGCTCTGCCGCCGCACCTCGAGGTGATCGACGCGCGCTGCGGCGCCGCGTCCGCGATCGCGCAGCGGTTGCTCGAGCTGCAGGCTGCGCGCGGTGAGCGCACGATGGTGGCGGTCGTGGCTGCCGGGGCTCCCGTGCAGGCGCCGGAGGGCATCCCGGTCGAAGATCACTTGCTCGCGGGTGCCGTGATCGACGCGCTCGGCGCCGTGGGCATCGACGCGACGAGCCCCGAAGCGGCCGTTGCCGCGGCGGGCTACCAGGGTCTGCGTGGGGCCGTTGCGCACATGCTGAGCGCGTCGGTGGGCGGCCGAACCCTCGCCGCCGCCGAGGGCGGCGAGGCTCTGAGCGCGGCGCGTGCGCGCTGGGAATCGACCGAACTCGTCGTGCTGCGGGAATTCGATCTGACAGCCTGAGGTTGTGCCGAGAGACCGGCATCACTCGACCGCAGGAGGACCCATGAAGGCTCACGTCAACGGCACCGTCATCGCCGAAGCTCCCGAAAGCGAGCTCATCAAGATTGAGGGCAACTGGTACTTTCCGCCGTCGAGCATCGTCGAGGGGATGCTCACCACGAGCCCGACGCCCTACACCTGCCCGTGGAAGGGTGAGTGCCAGTACTTCACCGTGACCGTCGACGGCCAGAGCCTGCCCGACCGCGCGTGGAGCTACCCGACTCCCTACCCGAGCGGCATCGAGCGCGTCGGCAAAGACTTCAGCAACTACGTCGCCTTCTGGAAAGAGGTGAGCGTCAGCGAATAGCTGACCTCAGCGCAGCGGGGCGGCGTTCGACGACTGGTCGCGCCACGTGATGATGGCCGCCCGGCTGAACCCGCGCGAGCATCGTCCGCACGAGAGCTCGCGGGTCGGGCGGCGAAACCGCACGAACTCGTGGCCTTGGGGGCACGAGCCGTGCCACCGTGCGCGCTCGTCGGCGATGGGCCCACTGTGGGTGACCCCGCCGACGTAGCCGAGCTCGCGGGCAATGCGTCGCCACTCGGGGCCGTGGCCCGTGCGCGGTCCCGCGAGCGCGTGCGCGACCTCGTGCAGCAGCACCTGGTGAATGTCATCGTCGTCGAAGCGATGCGCCAGGTGCCGAGACACGGTGATGCGTTTGCGCGAGAAGTCACACAGACCGGCTCGTCGTGTGGCGCGGTCGAAGTCGAAGCTCCACGACGCATCGAGGTGCAGTGCGATGAGGGCCGATGCCCAGTGCCGCACGCGCTCGAGATCGCTCACAGTGTGATGCTAAAGGGCACCGCCGACCTCAGTCGCGCGGCGCGAGTGTGACCTGCAGAAGCCGGTCGTCTGTCGGCCCGGGAATGCCATTGACGTCGGTGTTGCTCGTCAACAGCAAGAGCGTGCCGTCAGGTCCCGCGACCGAATCGCGAATGCGGCCTAACTCGCCGACGAAGTAGGCCGTGCTGACGCTGGGGTCAGCGATGTCGATGGCCCACAGCCGCTTGCCCCTCAGCGATGCCATGAACAGTGTGTCGCCGACGATGCCGAGTCCGCTGGGACTCGCGGCACTCGTCGGCCACTGCTGCACTGGGTCAATGAAGCCCGCTTGCCCGCCGATTCCTTCAATGAGTGGCCAGCCATAGTTGGCACCGGCGTCGATGCGGTTGAGCTCATCCCACGTGTTTTGACCGAGCTCTGACGCCCACAGTTGCCCCGTGCTGTCGAACACCAGGCCCTGGGGGTTTCGGTGCCCGTATGAGTAGACGTACGAGCCGGGGAAGGGGTTGTCGGCAGGCACCTCCCCCTCCGGGGTCATGCGCAAGATCTTGCCGGCGAGCGAACGAAGGTTCTGCGCTTCGTCGACGAAGCGCGCATCGCCCGCCGTGGCGTACAGCATCCCGTCAGGTCCGAAGGCCAGACGACCGCCGTTGTGCGTGCGCGCTTTCGGGATGCCCGTGAGCAGCACCTCGAGTTCACCCAGTTCATACGACCCCGGTGCGCCGGTCACCTCGATGCGCACGATGCGGTTGTCGCGGGCAGCCGTGAAGTAGGCGTAGAGGTAGGGCGTGCCGGTGTCGCGCGCGGCAATGCCGAGAAGCCCCCCTTCGCCGCC
>NZ_JANRKZ010000044.1:0-1586 GCF_033763155.1 Microcella sp. | reverse complement strand
CTTTCCGGCGGCGCGCGACTACGACGTGCTTGTGCCGCTCGGCGCCCCCTGGGGCGCGTGGGACGACGCGTGCATTGGCAACTGGCTCGTGCCCGAAATCGCGTGGTTGCGTGACGCTGTTGAGAGCGGGATGCCCGTGCTGGGCATCTGCTTCGGCGGTCAGTTGCTCGCCCGAGCGCTCGGCGGCTCGGTGGCGCCCGCCCCCCGCGGCGAAATCGGCTGGACTGCGGTGTGGAGCGACCGCCCCACTCTCGTCGGCGCCGGCCCGTGGTTTCAGTTCCACTACGACCGCTGGGTCGTGCCACCCGGAGCCGTCGAGATCGCGCGCACGCCCGCGGCCTCTCAAGCCTTCGTCGTGGGCCGCTCGCTCGCCGTGCAGTTTCACCCCGAGCTCGATGCGGCGGGGCTGCAAGGCTGGCTTGACTGGGGTGGGGCATCCAAGGTCGAAGAGAACGGCGACGACCCTGCGGTCATGCTCGCCCAGACGCGCGCGTTCGAAGCAGCCGCGCGCGAGCGCACGTTCGCGCTCGTCGACGCCTTCTTGACCGACGTCGCCGAGCTGCTCCCCCGCCCCTAGCGCCTCGGCGTCACCGCAGGCGTCGATCGGTCACTCGTTGCGACGCGCTCAGCGTGACACGTCAACGAGTGACCGATTGACAGGGTTTGCGGTCAGAACGGCCTAGGCGACCCGAACCGGCATGCGCTTGATGCCGTGCACGAAGTTGCTGCGCAGGTAGTCCAGGTCGCCGGCGTGCTCGAGCGTGACGTCGCGCGTGAGCAGGTCTTCGAACATGATGCGCAGTTCGATGCGGGCGAGCGCGTTGCCGAGGCACATGTGCGGGCCTCCGCGGCCGAATGACATGTGCTCGTTGGGGTTGCGCGTCACGTCGAAGCGGTAGGGCTCGTCGAATACGGCCGAGTCGCGGTTGCCCGAGGCGAACCACACGACGACCTTTTCGCCCTCGCTGATCTGCGTGCCCGAGAACTCGACGTCTGTCGTCGCCGTGCGACGAAAGTGGTAGACGGGCGAGGCGTAGCGCAAGAACTCTTCGACGGCCCACGGAATGAGCGAGGGGTCGTTGCGCAAGATCTCGAGCTGCGAGGGGTTGTTGAGGAGGTTGTTCATCGAGTGCGTGATGGTGTGACGCGTGGTCTCGTTGCCGGCCACGACGAGCAGCAAGAAGTTGGTGTTGAACTCGTGCTCGCTCAGCTGCTGACCGTCGCTCGGCACGCCATCAGCGAGAAGCGTGATGAGGTCGGTGCCGCCCTTGCCGCGACGCTCGGCGGCGAGGTGCTTGCCGTATTCGTAGACCTCGATCGCCGCGGGCGAGCGGAACGGCACGTGCTTGTATTCGTCGCTGTCGGCCGAGCCGATGAGCACGTCGGCGTGCTCGGGGTCGGTGTTGCCGACCATGCGGTTACCCCACTCGATGAGCTGCCCCGTGTCGCTGTCGGGCACCCCGAGCAGACGCGCGAGCACCCGGATCGGAAAGTCGGCGCTCACCTCGTCGACGAAGTCGAACTCCTTCTTCGCGAGCGCAGCATCCAGAGTCTTCGCGGTGATGCCGCGCAAGAAGGTCTCGTAC
>NZ_JANRKZ010000043.1:0-9566 GCF_033763155.1 Microcella sp. | reverse complement strand
CAGGGCGCGAATCCGTTGCCAAGGAGGTACGTAGTCGTGCCGCCGATATCGATCGGCTCATTGACCTTGATGTCTTCTGTGCGTTTGACGCCGTTTTCCACCACCGTCACTGATGCGGTGAAGTCGAGAGCGATCGGGAAGCCTGTCGTGGTATCGAGGTCATAGACGGGCACGAAGTCATCAAGCCGAATCGAGAAGGGATCGAGCCTTGTCTCGTCAAAAAAGCGACCGGGGCTGAATGAGTCGAAGCTCGTGAGTTGGTTCGTGAAGCTCTGGTCTTGCACGATGACCCGCTGGCCGTTGTAGCCGAACCCTCCAGCGACACCGACGGTCACCAGAACACCGAGCAGTGCGAAGTGGAAGACGAGGTTGCCGGTCTCGCGCAGGTATCCCCGCTCGGCGCTGATCGAGTCGCCGTACCGCGCGATGCGATAGCCCTTGCGGCGGAGCACGCGATCCCCGGCCACAAGCGCCGCTGCGACATCCCCCGCCGCCTGGCGCTCGGTGTGCCCGACAAGCCGGTTCAGGCGGGCGGGCGTCGCGGGCGGTGCGGCCCGTAGCGCCCGCCAGTGGTGCTGGGTGCGCGGGATCACGCAGCCGATGAGCGAGATAAACAGCAAAAGGTAGATCGCCGAGAACCACACCGAGCTATAGGTGTCGAAGACCTGCAGGGTGTCCAATACTGCAAACAGTTCGGGGTTGTTCCGCTCGTACTGCACGACGCCATTGGGGTCGGCCGAGCGCTGCGGCACAAGCGACCCAGGAATCGCCGCGACAGCGAGCAGCAAGAGCAGCACGAGTGCCGTGCGCATGCTCGTGAGCTGACGCCAGGCGAACCGCAACCAGCCGACGGCATTCAGCTTCGGCTGCGAGATCGTCGCTGACCGTGTCGGTGCCTCGCTGTCGAAATGGTCAGAGGGGCGTAACGGTTCCACCGATCACCGCCCCGAGGCTCGAAATGAACTGCTGCCAGAGGCCCGTCACCATGGCGATACCGATGACAATCAACAGGGCGCCGCCGACGATGTTGATGACTCGGATGTTGCGCTTGAGCCAGTCGGTCGCGCCCGCCACCCAGCGGAAACCGAAGGCGACGAGCAGGAAGGGGATACCCAGCCCGAGACAGTATGCGAGCGCGATGATCGCTGCGCGCCCGATGTCGCCCTCGTTGATGACGAGCGCGTTGACCGCGATGAGCGTGGGGCCGATGCACGGCGCCCAGCCAAGCCCGAAGACGACTCCGAGCAGCGGCGCGCCTCCGAGCCCCGTGGCGACCTGGATACGCGGCGCGAGCGAGCGCTGCAAGAACGACACCTGCCCGATGAAGACGAGCCCCATGAGAATCACGATGACGCCCGCGACGCGGGTGATGACGTCGATCCAGGGCAGCAACAGCAGACCCGCTGTGGCGAAGACGATCGAGAAGCTCACGAAGACGAGGCTGTACCCCAACACGAAGAGCACCACACCCAGCAGCAGGCGGCCCCGCCGTTGCTCGAGCTCGCTACTGCTCGTGACGCCGCCGATATAGGCGAGGTAGCCAGGTACGAGTGGCAGCACGCACGGCGAGGCGAAAGCGAGAAACCCGGCGGCGAGCGCGATGGGCACGGCAAGAAGGAGGTTGCCGCTCAGCACGATCGCACCTATCGGGTTGACCGCGCCCGGGAGCGGGCCCGCGATGCCGATCACGAGGCTTCAGCGAGCACGTCCGTGATCATCGAGCGCAGCACACTCGGCTCGCTGATGACGCCCGAAATACGAGCGGCGACGCGGCCCTGCTGGTCGAGCACGAGCGTGGTCGGCACGGCGTTCGGCGCAACCTGCCCCGCGAACGCGAGACGCACCGACCCGTCATTCACGTCGAGAATCGAGGGGTAGGTCACCCCGAACTCCTCGGCGAACGACATCGCGGTGGGTGCCTGGTCGTAGATGTTCACCCCGAGAAAGCGCACACCGTCGGGCGCGAACTGCTGCGAGAGCGCCTCTAGGTCGGGTGCCTCGAGCCGGCAGGGCGGGCACGCCGCGTACCAGAAGTTCACAACGAGCACCTCGCCGCGGTAGTCATCGCTCGAGACCGTGTCGCCCGTCTCGATGACGCCCTCGAACTCGATGGGCTCGCCGCGGTCGGCCTCGGCGATAACCGTGTATGCGCCGTCACCCGAGATGTACCCCTGCCCGTTGCCCGAGCGATACTGGTCGGCGAGGTCCTCGTTGGCAGTGCATCCGGTCAGCACGACGGCGCTCGCGATCGCGATGGCGACGACGAGGCGGCGGGTAGGTCGGCTGGGGCGGGCACTCATACTTCTCCTAGATCGGTTGCCTTCGCGAGCAAGTCTACGCCGCGCTCCTGATAGCCGGTCTCAGCGAAGCGGACGTCTGGGCATCCGAAGCTCGCGCTCGAAAGCTTACGTTGGCACGGCGTTTGGATCCGCCCTGGCTCAGTCCGCACTTCATTAGATGACGAGCTCATGTCGTGCAAGCCTTCGCGACTTGGGCTGTTCACAGGCCGGCGAAGTCGTGCCGGACGAGCTTTCTCCACTTGCGCTGACGATGCCGATAGAACATCTCTGCGTAACACCAATACAGAAGCGTGAATACACCAGCGTCGATCTCAATCGTGTCGGAGTAGCGCGAGCCGTCGCCCTCTGGCTTGACCGCGATCAGGTGGTCCCACTTCTTCAACCCGATCTCACCATGCTCGCGTGACTGAATTGTCATCGAGCGGTCATCGACGCTCTCGATGAGGATTGTCCTAGTCCCCACCGGGATGATCGAGAACATGAAGCTTCGGCCGTCATACGCCGTTCCGGAGATCCAGGCGCCTCGGGTTATCCCATCGAGGGGCGAGAACTTGCCCATCGGTGCGATGACGTAATGAAGCAACTCCTTGCGCTTAACCGTGCTCCACACCGTGGTGGGACTGGCGTTGAGGAAGGTGGAAACGTGGACCCTCATCTGCGTGCCTCCGAAGTGTCGCGCGCAGCGGCGGTCACAACGCTGTCGGCGATTCGATCGATGATGACCTTGGCATCGGTGCCGACGCCACCAATGAGGGCAGAGTTTCGTGAACGAAGCCATCCCAAGCCGAGGAAGTACAGCCCGCTGACGGTCTGTGACTGTCCACCCTTGTGGGAGGGCATGCCGTTCTGATCGAGAGCGTCCGGGATCTGCATCCACCCGTAGTCAGCGGTATAGCCGGTGCAGCAGATGATCGTGTCGTACCGTCCACTCGTCTTGTCAGCGAAGAACACCGTTCCATCTGTCATGGACATCGCCGCAGGTTTCAGCTTGACCGCACCGCGCTGAAGGAGGCGCCTGAGAGATGTGCCGATGACCGGGTCTCCCGGTCGTCGAAGCATCGTGGCTTTGAAGCTGTCAGAGGGGGCGTTGAGGACGCCCAGTGCTTCAAGCCACCAGAACAAGCTCTTGCCGAGAATCTTCGCGGGCATGAACCGCATTGGTGCATTGACGGCCATATCGACCTCGTACTCAGCGGCCAGCTCCTCAGCGATCTGAGCTCCGGAGTTTCCACCACCCACGACCAGTACTCTCTTGCCCTGGATCTGGGCGCAGTTTCGGTAGGCCGAGCTGTGCAGCTGCCGTACGCCGTCGGTTGGTAAAGCCCACGCCGGTATGCGAGGCGTCTGGAATGGGCCGGTGGCAACCACGACGGCTGGTGCGGTGTAGGTTGCCGACTGCGTCGCGACGGTGAACTGTTGGCCATCTTTCGTGACCTTGCGCACTGGCTGATCAAGGACGACATTGAGGTCGAAGCTCTGGACATAGTGCTGCAGATAGTCTACGACTTCGTCCCTGGTCGGGTACCCATCCTGGTCGCCGGAAAAAGGAAGGTCGGGGAGGCCACTAAACGATCGTGGGGTGAAGAGCGTCAGGCTGTCGTACCTGTCACGCCAGGAACTCCCGACAGCGTTGCTCGCTTCCAGAATGATGTAGTTCAGTCCCTGCGACTGGGCGTGACGGCCGGCGGCGAGCCCTGCCTGACCTCCCCCGATAATGACAACTTCGCAATCGTGATTCATGTGCCGTGTCTCAGCTCCCCGTTCCATCAGAAGTGGATGAATTGACTTTCGCGCACAAGCACTATCTGAGGCGCGATATCGGTTTGTTCAGTGCATGTCGTGCGCCTGGACCGCTGCTGCTGGTTCGAGCTGGAATGTTGCATGGTCGATCGCGACCGGGAAGTGCTCGGCGACACAGCGCTGCAGCGCTTGTGTGATTTCGGGTGCGTGGCCGTCGTGGAAGCAACCTGCCTCCACGACAACGTGGGCAGTCAGTACGGGCAGCC
This sequence comes from Microcella sp., assembly GCF_033763155.1. Lineage (GTDB taxonomy): Bacteria > Actinomycetota > Actinomycetes > Actinomycetales > Microbacteriaceae > Microcella. Next base: position 5,260 of record NZ_JANRKZ010000043.1, on the reverse strand, counting down.
CAGTAGCAATCTGTGTGATGTGCAAGTCATGAACGTCGACAACATGATCCTCATCCAGCAGGTGCTGTCGCACATCGGCGAGGTCGATGCCGCGCGGTACTGACTCGAGCAGCACGTCGACGGCGTCCCGGAGCAGGCGCAGCGTGCGGGGGATGATGAGCACCCCCACCAGCAACGCAGCGATCGAGTCTGCCTGTTGGAACCCCGTGGTCATGATGACCACGGCAGCGACGATGACAGCCACCGACCCGAGTGCATCGTTGAGCACTTCGAGGAACGCGGCCCGCATGTTGAGGTTGTCGCCGCGACCGCCCGACAGGACCACGATCGCGATGATGTTGGCCAGGAGGCCGACGATGCCGAAGACGAGGAGCTCGACGCTGGCTATCTCTGCCGGTTGACTGAATCGCTGGACAGCCTCGATGACCACAAATGCGCCCACGCCCAGCAGTACGGCTGCCTGCACGGTGGCAGCGAGCACCTCCGCACGACGAAGACCCCAGGTGCGGCGTGATGTTGCGGGTCGCTCCATGAGCTTGGCTGCAAACAACGCAACGAGCAGCCCACCTGCATCTGTCAGCATGTGGGCCGCGTCCACGAGCAGAGCAAGCGACCCGGTGATGATCGCCCCAATCACCTCAGCGACGAGAACGCTGGCGGTAAGGCCAAAAGCAATCGCCAGGCGCCGCCGATTAATCGAGCCGTCGGCATGAGTGTGCCCGTCGGCGCTCACGGGTGGCCTTCCTCGTCGTGGTCGTGGGTGTTGGAGCCTTCCATGAGTTCGCCGATCGCGGTAGCGCAGGTGTCACCGTTCCACGCTTCGACGCCCTCTCGAATGGCGAAGGCTCCGATCACCAGGGCGGCGAGCGCATCGGCCCAGGTCCATCCGAACGCGGCGTTCGCGACGAGGCCGAGCAAGACCGCCGCCGAGAGCAACGAGCAGATGAGGGTCTGCTTGGAGTCAGCCACCACAGTGGCGGAGCCGAGTTCTCGACCGGTGCGCCGCTCTAGAACCGAGAGGAATGGCATGACGACCACGCTGACGGCAGCGAGCACGATGCCGACGTTGCTGGATTCGGGAGGCGTCACCCCGGTCAACGAGAGGGTCGAGCCCACGATCGTATAGGCGGCGAGAGCGAAGAAGGCGAACGCAATCACGCGAAGCACCGGCTTCTCATATCGCTCCGGGTCGCGACGCGTGAACTGCCAAGCAACGGCAGTCGCCGAAAGCACCTCCACACCAGAATCGAGCCCAAAACCGATGAGCGCAGCCGAGTCCGCGGCAGCGCCGGCAATGAGGGCGATGATGCCTTCGATCACGTTGTACCCAATGGTGACGGCAACGATGATCTTCACTCGTCGGCGCAGCAGAGCAGTGCGACTTGCCTCCGGTTTTGCTCCCACCATGGCCGTCACGCGCGCGTCTCCAGATCGTTCTCGTTCACGTCGCATGCGTCCACCGGATCGACAGCGAGCACGACGCCGACGAGATCCTGGAGCGCGTGACGCAACCGCGCATCCGAAATCTCATAGAGAACTCGTCGACCGGAAGGCTCGGCGACGACAATCCCGCAGTCGCGCAGGCAGGCGAGGTGATTTGACACGGTTTGCTTCGTGACGCCGAGCTCTTCCACCAGCTCCGCCGGGTAGCGAGACCCATCAAGGAGCGCCAAGAGGATGGCGGCACGCGTCGGGTCAGCGAGGGCTTTGCCGACCCTACGAATCGCGTCAAGTCGAACAGCAGTCGAAGTGGTCATGCCCTTATAGTACATCAAAGAGTGTACTGATGACAGACCAAAGTTCACGGCGGAACAATGTGACACGAAGTGGTGCACTACCCCAGATCGCGATGTGCACTCCTGGATGACCTACCGAGCGGAACATCCGACCTAGAAAGCATGACGCCTGCTTGAGGCTTACTTGAATATCCCACCAGGGGCCGTCGCCCCTCGAGAGCTGCTCTTTCGCTCGAAATCCTTTGAGCACCCGGATGCCACCCCCGAACCATGACGGCGAGCCCGCCAACTGCGAGCAGACGAAGCAGTGGCCGTCGTCGATCGCTATCGCGAATTGCGCAACATGCGGAATGTGGCCAGCGAGTTCCAGCTCTTCCGCACGACCGTCGCCCGCATGCTTAAGGACCACGGCGTCGACGCATCGCGCAGGTTGACCGAGCCCCAGATCGCAGTCGCAGTTGAACTAAACGAACAAGGGCTTTCGAGCGCCACAGTCGGGAGCCGGTTTGGGTTCGATAACCACACCGTGCTCTAAGGGCGTCGAATGCGCGGCGTGGAGATTGAAGCGCGCGGCGCGACCGCTTGGCTTGACCTCGAGCCGGGTGTGCAATAGAACGCCGCGCGGGGTGCGGCGAACCGCCGCGCCCCGTGTGGTCTAGAACTCTGCGATCACGGCCCAGGTGGCTCCCCGATCATCGGATCGATGCACGCCGCTGATTCCCGCCGCAACGATCGACCCTCCGCTTCCGACTGAGAGGGCCTCCGTGAGGGGTGGCGCCTATCCACTGGAGGTCCACGTCAAGCCGTCAGTGCAGGTGTGAACATATCCATCGACATCAACTTCGGCTATGAACGCCTCAGTTGACGTGTCTATCGGGCTCGACGCGATCAGGCCCACGAGCGGGGCTTCGTCCACGGGGGTGAACCTGGTGCCATCGTCGCTACTGACCATCAGACCTTGTTCCGTCGTTGCATAGAGCATCGCTGTTCGAGAGCGGCCCACTCGACGCAGGCGTACCGTCGATTGACAAGCCGGTTTGGATCGCCTAGCTCGCGTTCGCCATCAACCAAGCGAAGGGATCGATCGGCACGCCGTCGATGTGGATCTCGAGGTGCAGGTGAGGGCCTGTCGACAGGCCAGAATTGCCCACAGCGCCGACGATCTCACCCGCGACAATCGGTGCGCCGACCTGCAATACCGAGCTGTTGTCGATCATGTGCGCGTACCGAGACAGGATCTTCTGCCCGTTGATGATGTGCTCGACCTCGACGCGGTACCCGTACGAGGTTGACCAACCGACCGCAGTCACGATGCCGTCAGCGATCGCGCCGACCGGGGCACCGTACCCTCCATCGAAATCCACCCCGCGGTGGTACGACGAGCACCCGCGGCACGGTGCGACCCGTTCCCCGAATCCCGACGTAACGGGCGCCGCGAATGGGAACGGCCAGCGAATCGCCCCCGAGCCCGAGGTCGAGTACGAATAGTTCGCACTGCCATAACGCAAGCGCAACATCTCGGCGTAGGAAGTGACCCCCCACTCGTCGCGCTTCGCAGCGGTCGCCGCAAGTTCACCAGCGACGTTGGCCTCGAGCACCTGTTCTTCGAGAACTATGGCTTCTTCTGCGGGGGTGGTCGGCATGGATGAGAGAGCGAGAGACGCCGGCGGCGACTCAGGGTCAAACAGAGCGTTCGCCGGAACGGAGGTGCCGACCAGCAGCGAGGCGATGGCGAGCATGACAATCGGCGGGAAGGTCTTCTTCGCGATGCGGCGCCCGAGCGGCACGCGCGAGCACGTGCTGACCGGTGCGGTCGCCACGGCGACGGCGATGGGCCGGTCGGCAGTTTCGGGCGCGGATGCGCGGCGCGGGCCACGCGCCGGGAACAGGCGAAGCGTGCTGTCGGCGCGGCGCGGGCGGCGCGCCGCGGGGGTCGATCGCTCGGTGTCGCGAAGGGCCCGTCGGCTCGTGGCAACCAGCTCGGTGGACGCGGCCGCAGGCACCGCGACGAGGTCTGAACCGGGGCGAGCGACGGGTTCGAAAGACGTCGTCGCCATGATCGAGCTCTCGCTCAGTTGTGGCATCACCGGCTCGGCCACCGACTCGATCGTCGGGGATTCCTCAGTGAATTCGAGGCCCAAAGATTGGAAAGGGTTTCTCTCAGCTTCGGTCAGTTCCTCATTGGAACCTCCCGTCAGCCACGGGTTCTCAGTCGTCACGGTGTCAGTCAGCCTCAAGAGTCAGTCGCACGTCGTACAGCGCGGACCCGGTCGGTCCGCTCGATCTCGACCTGCTGAGCAGGACGGAGTCGGCGCTCCGTGCGCACCACCGAACCCGGCGGATTATCACGGATTGGTAAAGCGTAACCCGGTCGCGCGCCGAACGAAAGTCGGTGAGCCGGATTCGCGGCTCGCACCGAGGTCGTCGATCAGCGCGGAGGGCCCTCATCGGAGAGCGGCACGGCCCCGAGGTCGGTGAGCACGGGAGCGAGCATCCGGACCAGGTCAGGATGCGCGGCGAACAGGAAACGATGGGTTACACGAGCCCCCGGCACCCCCGTCACGAGCGCGCCGGCTACTTCTGCGATGAGCGCGCCAGCCTCGTGATCCCACGGGCTCAAGGTGCGCTCAAAGTAGGCATCCACGCGCCCTGCTACGACCGCGCACAAGTCGAGCGATGCCGTGCCCCTGAGGCGATAGCATCGCCGGCATCGGTGAGAGCCTGCGCCTTACTGTCCGCGGCGCCGATCGATTGACGGATGCGGCGGCAGCCTGGTGCGAGATCGCCGGCGCCGCGGAGATGGTCGATGCCGTGCATCGACCCGGCACCGGCCTAGTCGCCATGGGCGCCTTCGCCTTCGCCGACGGCTCGAGCGCGTCGAGCGTGCTTGTCGTGCCCGCGTTCATCGTGGGTCGGCACGACGGCGTGAGCTGGGTGACCCGGGTGACCCAGCTGGGCGCCGAGGTCGAGGACGCCGAGCTCGGGGATGCTACGCCGATCGGCGAGCGCGCGGGTTCTCGCCGGCAACCGGGCGCGCGGGACGAGCACGGCGGAAGACTCCGCAGCCTCCGCTCAATTGGCGACGAGTGGCAAAGACCTCGACGAGCACGCCTTCGCCGTGCAGAGCGTGCTCGACACGCTGCGGCCGCACGCGCGCGCCGTCTCGGCGAGCGATCTCCCGTTCACCATCAAGCTGCCGAATCTCTGGCACCTCGCGACCGACGTCGAGATGCAACTGGCGCCGTCGTCGAGCGTGCTCGACATCGTCGCTGCGTTGCATCCCACCGCGGCCGCTACGCCGGGCCGGTGGGATGGATCGACTAGGACGGCGATGGCGAGTGGTTGATCGCGCTGCGCTGCGCGCGCATCGATGATGACGGCCTGCTCACGGCGTATGCGGGCGCGGGCATCGTGGCCGACAGCGACCCCGATTCCGAACTCTCGCTGAGACGCGCATGAAGCTTCGCCCGGTTGCGGACTCACTCCGCTGATGAGCGCGTCGACCGCATCCGACGTGGCCCCCT
>NZ_JANRKZ010000042.1:0-6331 GCF_033763155.1 Microcella sp. | reverse complement strand
TTCGCCGTGGTCTACCTCGCCTACTCGGTGGGGTGGATCATCAGCATCAGCCTCGTTCCCCTCACGGGCCCGACCCTCGTGATCGAGATCATGTACCAGTTCAGCGAGTTTCTTGCCCTGCTCGCGAGTGCCCTGTGGTTTGCAGCGGTTGTGGCCCTGACGCGCGATGGCCGAGCCGCACATCGCTTCGGCTGGCTCGCGCTCGGAACGCTGGTGCTCGTGCCGTGGCCGATCGTGTTGGGGGTGTTCTCGTGACGCGCACGCATATCGGGGTGGCGGCACTGCTGTCGCTCGTCGTCGGCTGGTTTGTCTTCGACGCCGTGAGTTCGCTCGTGGGCCTGCCGGCTCTCTATGCGCAGCTCGGCGTTGACCCCGCCAACGTGCCGTGGGCGGCGCTGTGGGCGGGGGTCATTGTGCCCGTCGTGTTCTACGCCGCGGCGATTATCGTTGCGCGTCGGCAGTCGCTCACGCGTTTCACGCTCGTCCTGATCGTGGCGCTCGCCGCGACGGCGACCGTGCGCCTGTCGCTCATCGCGCTCGCGACCGGCTCGATCACGCTGTTCTAGCCGAACAATCCCACCCACAGCACGAGGCCGATGAGCACCACTTGCATGGCCAAGCGTGGCCAGAAGGGCACGGCGATCACGCCAAACTGTTCGCGGTGCCGGGCGGCATAGGCGTTCGCCGGAAAGACACCCACGAGCAGCACGACGAGGCCGATCGCGGCCGCGGCCCGGGTCGGCTCCCACAGCAGGCCGATGCCACCCGCGATCTCGGCGACACCCGTCACCCAGACCCACGCGAGCGGCGAGAACGGCCGACCGTGAAAGACGCGGGGAATCATCGCCGCCATTGGACGCATGATCGCCGGAACGAAATGGGTGATGCCGATTCCGACAAAAACGATGGCCGTGACGACGCGCGCGAGGGTGACCGGGTCGGGGCCCACGGCGGTGAGCGCAGCATCCGTCAGCGTCATGCCGCCATTCTGCCCTCGCGCCCTGCGATAGCCTGAACACACCGGTTGCCCCCATTGGCGTAGGCGCCGCCACCACACTCTTGCCGGTCTCTTTTCGTTAGGACCTTTTTCGTGCCCAAGCCGATCGTGCTCATCGCCGAAGAACTCAGCCCCGCCACCGTCGACGCCCTCGGGCCCGACTTCGACATTCGTCAGGTCGATGGCACCGATCGCCCCGCGCTGCTGGCCGCGCTGGCCGACGCAAGCGCCGTGCTCATTCGGTCGGCGACGCAGATGGATGCCGAGGCCATCGCCGCATCGAAGACCCTCAAGGTCATCGCGCGCGCGGGCGTGGGTCTCGACAACGTCGACGTGCCCGCGGCGACGAGTGCGGGCGTCATGGTTGTCAACGCTCCGACGAGCAACGTCATCAGCGCCGCCGAACTCGCGATCGCGCACCTTCTCTCGCTCGCTCGCCACGTGCCCGACGCGAACGCCTCGATGAAGGCGGGGGAGTGGAAGCGCTCGAAGTACACGGGCGTTGAGCTCTACGAAAAGACCGTCGGCGTGGTCGGCCTCGGTCGCATCGGAGTTCTCGTCGCCCAGCGTCTTGCGGCGTTTGGCGTTGAGCTCATCGCCTACGACCCGTACGTGCCCCCGGCACGCGCGCAGCAACTGGGCGTCACGCTCGTGACGCTCGACGAGCTCATGCAGCGCAGCGACTTCATCACGATCCACATTCCCAAGACGCCCGAGACGACCAATCTCATCAGCACGGCACAGTTCGCCCTCGCGAAGCCGAACCTGCGCATTGTGAATGCGAGCCGCGGCGGCATCATCGACGAGGATGCCCTGCGCGAGGCTCTCGCGACCGGCCGCATCGCCGGCGCTGGTCTCGACGTGTTCGTGCACGAGCCCCCGGTGGGCTCGCCCTTGCTCGACCTCCCGACCATCCAGCTCACGCCGCACCTCGGCGCCTCGACCGATGAGGCGCAAGAGAAGGCCGGAGTCTCGGTCGCCAAGTCGGTGCGCCTCGCGCTCGACGGTGAGCTCGTGCCCGATGCCGTCAACGTGGCGGGTGGCGTGATCGACCCGAGCGTGCGCCCGGGCATCCCGCTCATGGAGAAGCTCGGTCAGGTGTTCGCTGCACTCGCCGATGCCTCGTTCGCGAGCATCGATGTCGAGGTGCGCGGCGAGATTGTGGCGCACGACGTCAATGTGCTGAAGCTCGCGGCCCTCAAGGGCATCTTCAGCCGCATTTCGAGCGAGCAGGTGAGCTATGTCAACGCTCCGCTGCTCGCCGAACAGCGCGGCGTGGCCGTGCGCCTGCTCACCGATGCGGCGAGCGAGGAATACCGCAACCTGCTGACGATTCGCGGCTCGCTGAGCGACGGAACGCAGCTCTCGGTGAGTGGCACGCTCGTCGGTGCGAAGCAAGTGCAGAAGATCGTCGAGATCAACGGCTACGACGTTGAAGTGCCCATGGCTGAGCACTTCATTGTCATGATCTACACCGACCGCCCCGGCATCGTGGCGATCTATGGCAAGGCGTTTGGCGAAGCATCGATCAACATCGCGGGCATGCAGATCGCGCGCCGCACGGCCGGCGGCCAGGCACTGAGCGTGCTGACTGTCGACTCGCGCGTGCCCGACGACTTGCTCGAGAGCGTGCGCACCGCGATCGACGCGAGCGTCATGCGCGAAATCACGGTCGTCGAGCAATAACGCAATCGCGGTGGGCAACGATGCTCGCCGAGAATGAGGAGAACACCATGGCACGCACTCTTGACCTTGCCGTGATCGGCGGCGACGGCATTGGCCCCGAGGTCACCGCCGAAGCGCTCAAGGTGTTGCGCGTCGCCGTCGGAACTGATGTCGCCGTGACCGAGACGGTGTATCCGCTCGGGGCCGAGCACTATCTGGCAACGGGCGAGATTCTCAGCGACGAGACTCTCGCGGCGCTTGCCCAGCACGACGCGATTCTCTTCGGCGCCGTGGGCGGCGATCCGCGCGACCCCCGGCTCGCGGGCGGCATCATCGAGCGCGGGCTGCTGCTCAAGCTGCGCTTCGCTTTCGATCACTACGTCAACTTGCGGCCCACGCTGCTCGCGCCCGGCATCGCCTCGCCGCTGAGTGACCCGGGCGAGGTCGACTTCGTCGTCGTGCGCGAGGGCACGGAAGGCCCCTACGTCGGCAACGGCGGCCGGTTCCGCCAGGGCACCCCGCACGAGGTCGCGACCGAGGTCTCGATCAACACGGCATACGGCGTCGAGCGTGTCGTCCGTTTCGCGTTCGCCCAGGCCGCGGCGCGACGCCAGCGGCTCACGCTCGTGCACAAGACGAACGTGCTCGTGCATGCCGGCGCGCTGTGGCAGAGCACGGTTGATCGCGTGGCGCCCGAGTTCGCATCCGTCACCGTCGACTATTTGCACGTCGACGCGGCCACGATCTTTATGGCCACGAACCCCTCGCGCTTCGACGTCATCGTGACCGACAACCTGTTCGGCGACATTCTCACCGACCTCGCCGCGGCGATCGGCGGCGGCATCGGCCTCGCAGCCTCGGGCAACCTCAACCCCACGGGAGCGTTTCCGAGCATGGTCGAGCCCGTGCACGGCTCGGCGCCCGATATCGCGGGCCAGCAGAAGGCCGACCCGACCGCCGCGATTCTCTCGGTGGCGATTCTGCTCGACCAGCAGGGATTGACGGATGCCGCGGCGCGCGTGCGCACCGCGGTGCTCGCCGACCTCGCCGAGCGTGGCACGTCACCCCGCCCGACGAGCGAGGTCGGATCCGCCATCGCTACGCGACTGGCCTAGCCGCCCGCCCAGCACCCCGGCCAGCGCCGCGCGATTGGCCTGAGAACCGCACACACCGGCGGGGTACGCTGTACCCACGCTCTTCCGGGGCCTGCGGGCCGCCGGCGACCTCTCGAGGAATTCCGATGACGAACCTGCTGCCAATGGCCACCCGCGAGCTCACGTGGGCCGTGACCCCCAACGAGGCCGCGCGCCCGGTCGCCGAACGTGACGCGATTCTCGCCGACCCCGGCTTTGGTAAGCACTTCACCGACCACATGGTCGACATCTGCTGGAGCGAGATGGGCGGTTGGCACCGCCCGCGTGTGCAGGCCTACGGCCCCATCACCCTCGACCCGGCCGCCTCGGTGCTGCACTACGGGCAAGAGATCTTCGAGGGCCTCAAGGCTTACCGTCACGCCGACGGTTCGATCTGGTCGTTCCGCCCCGATGCCAACGCGCGTCGCCTGCAGCGTTCGGCCAAGCGCCTCGCCCTGCCCGAGCTGCCCGAGCAGTACTTCATCGAGGCACTCAAGCAGCTCATCGCGGTTGACGGCGACTGGGTGCCGAGCGCGCCCGAGACGAGCCTCTACTTGCGACCCTTCATGTTCGCGAAGGAGGCGTTCTTGGGTGTGCGCCCGGCGCACAAGGTGGCGTTCTATGTCATTGCCTCGCCCGCGGGCGCGTACTTCCACGGTGGAATCAAGCCCGTGTCGATCTGGCTCTCGACGCAGTACTCGCGCGCCGGCAAGGGCGGCACGGGTGCTGCCAAGACGGGCGGCAACTACGCCTCGTCGCTCGTCGCTCAGGCCGAGGCGGCTGAGCACGGCTGTGCTCAAGTGCTCTTCCTCGACTCGGTCGAAGGCAAGTGGCTCGAAGAGCTTGGCGGCATGAATGTCGTGCTCGTCTACAAAGACGGCACGCTCGTGACGCCGCTGAGCGACTCGATTCTTGAGGGCATCACGCGCGACTCGATCCTGCAGCTCGCCGAAGACCGCGGCCACACGGTCGAGCGGCGCCGCGTGAGCATCGACGAGTGGCGCGAGGGCGCGGCATCCGGAGACATCGTGGAGGCCTTCGCGTGCGGCACGGCCGCCGTCGTCACGCCCATCGCCATGATCAAGGCCGCCGACTTCGAGATCGGCAGCGCCGACGCACCCGCGGGCGAGCTCACGATGTCGCTGCGCGCCGAGCTCACCGACATTCAGTACGGCCGCCGCCCCGACCCGCACGGCTGGATGCTGCGGCTCGACGCCTGAGTCGCCCCCTCATCATGAGTTCGATCGATCCTGACTTTGCCGAGATGACCGTGTCGGCGCGGCTCGGTGTGATCGCGCTGTGCATGGGCGGCGGTGCCGCTCTCGCCCTCGTCGGCACCTTCACGCACCAGTCGCTGCCGCCCGTGGGGGTAGCGATCGCGCTCATCACCATCGGGCTCTACATCGTGGGCCTGCGTGTGTGGGGTGGCGTGCGCACGCCCGCGGCGGCGGGAGCGATTGGCGTGGGCCTGGTCGCCGGAATTCTCGCGATGGCCACGGGCGATTCGGTGCTCGTGCCGGCGAACGCCGCGGGTTATGCCTGGCTGGGCGGCATCGCCCTCATTGCCTTTTTTGCGCTCGGCTGGCCGCGCATCCAGCGGGTTCCCCAGCGTGCGAGCGTTACGATGGAACAGCCCGCTCTCGTTCAACAAGAGGATCGACCACTGCCGTGACTTACGTGATCGCCCTGCCCTGCGTCGACGTGAAAGACCGCGCCTGCATCGACGAGTGCCCCGTTGACTGCATCTACGAGGGCGACCGCATGCTCTACATCCACCCCGACGAGTGCGTCGACTGCGGTGCGTGCGAGCCGGTGTGCCCCGTCGAGGCCATCTACTACGAAGACGACACTCCCGAGAAGTGGGCCGACTACTACACGGCCAACGTCGAGTTCTTCGCCGAGATCGGTTCGCCCGGTGGCGCGTCAAAGATCGGCGTGATTGCGGGCGACCACCCGATCGTCGCCGCGCTGCCGCCGCAGGCCTAGCGCCGCCGCTGTGAGCATCGCGTTACCCGACTTTCCCTGGGACTCTCTCGCCCCCTTCGCCGCCCGCGCGCGCGAACACGGTGACGGCATCGTCGATCTCTCGGTCGGCTCTCCCGTTGACGCAACCCCGCAGCTCGTGCGCGATGCGCTCGTCGCCGCGACCGACGCCCACGCCTACCCGCAAACGATGGGTACGCCCGAACTACGCGCCGCGATTGCCGCGTGGTACGCCCGTCGTCGTGGGGTCGACGGTCTGACGACGGATGCTGTGCTCCCGACGATCGGCTCGAAAGAGCTCGTCGGCCTCCTACCCCTGCTGCTCGGCCTCGGCCCCGGCGACACCGTGGTCTACCCGCGCACGGCCTACCCGACCTACGCCGTGGGCTCGGTGGTGGCTCGCACGACCGGCGTCGCCACGGATTCCCCGGATGACTGGCCCGCATCCACTCGCCTTGTGTGGCTCAACAGCCCGGGTAATCCCACGGGAGCCGTGCTCGGCGTCGCGGCTCTGCGGGCCGCGGTTGCCCGAGCCCGCGAACTCGGAGCCGTG
>NZ_JANRKZ010000041.1:0-7783 GCF_033763155.1 Microcella sp. | reverse complement strand
GGCAGAGCTCGACACGGTGGCGTTGCCGGTGGCCGCGGCGCTGTCGATCGCGTTGGCGCCGCTCGTGATCGTCTTGTTGGTTGTTCAGATCATCACGGCGTGGGGTGGCGGTGGAGTGATTCTTGACGCTCTCGGGGTCGTTGCTGACGGATTGCGCAGCTCTTCGTCCATCGTCGTTGTGCGCACCCTCGTGGGGCTGGTACTCCTCGCGATTGCGGTTGTCACTGCTCGACGCGGTCGCCGCGCCCTTCCTGAGCTTCTCGCGACCGTGGGCCTCTTCACGCTGCTGAGTGTTATGCCTCTGGTTGTTGAATCGGCGCCCAGCTGGTCGGCCGCGGCAATTGCCGGTGTCATCACGACGGCAACCCTTGTTCTCGCCGTTGTTGTGGCGGCTCGTGGTCTGCTCGACGCACGCCGACTGGGGCTCCTCACGGTCGCTCTCTTGCTCTCAGCGGCGGTCGCATGGCGCGATGTCGTCGCTGACCCCCTGGGATTCGTGATCGGCGCAAGCGGCATTGCCCTTGCCCTATTCGGGTTCGTGTGGGGCTTCGTGACCGACGCCGAAGTGACCCACAGTGACAGCGCCGCGTACCCGCGCGCGTCGCGCGTGTTGCTCTTCATCGCCAACGCGGTGTTCGGCATCACGGTTCTCGCTTTTGGCGCGCTCGCTCGAGATCTCGGAGCGGCCATTGACCTTGATGCTTTCGCGCAGTTCGGCGATGAACTGCTCGGAACGGCGCTCATTCTCGCGGCAGTGGCGGCCGCCTGGTCGAGCGCCATGGCGCTCGGCTCGGCCGATTCTCGGCGTGAACCGCCTACCGTTGCACCATGACCAGTGAGCACCGCGACCCCGATCTCTCGGCCGCCCTCCGCACGCACACCGACTACGGGGTTGAGAAGCTCGAAGAGTCTGATCTCGCGGGCGATCCGTTTGCGCAATTCACCTCCTGGCTTGCGGAGGCGGCGGAGCGATCGGTGTACGAGCCCAACGCGATGGTACTCGCCACGATCGATCCTGATGGCGACCCGTCGATTCGCACGGTACTGTTGCGCGGCGTTGACGAACGCGGCTTTGAGTTCTACACCGACTACACCTCGCGCAAGGGCCGCGCGCTGATGGCAAACCCCGCCGTCGCGGCCGTCTTTCCGTGGTACACGCTGCACCGTCAGGTGAAGATTTTTGGGCACGCGCATCCTGTCGACCCTGTCGATAGCGACGCCTACTTTGCGAATCGTCCGCGCGGCGCACAGGTCGCTGCATGGTCGAGCGACCAGTCGCAGCCGATCGCGTCTCGAGAGGCGCTCGAGCAGAAGGTGCGCGACACCGACGAGCGATTTGCGGATGCGCCCTCGGTTCCGCGGCCAGAGCGCTGGGGCGGGTTTCGCATCGTGCCCTCGCGTGTGGAGTTCTGGCAGGGGAGAACGTCTCGACTGCACGATCGTCTGGTCTTTCACCGCGAAGGCGATGCGGCATGGAGGGTGGAACGCCTTCAGCCCTGACGGCTCGTGCGCTGCGGGAATAAGGTTGCGTGGCCGAGCGTTAGGTCAGTCGATACGTACGCATAGATACAGGAGCCTCATGGCCATCACCGACGCCCACGACCTCGAGTTGGGCCTTGACACCTTTGGCGACGTGACGGCCGACGCAGACGGGCGCATGCTGCCTCACGCGCAGGTCATCCGCAATGTTGTCGAAGAAGGTGTGCTTGCCGACCAGGTGGGCGTCGACGCCATCACGATTGGGGAGCACCACCGCGACGACTTCGCCGTGTCGGCGCCCGACATCGTTCTGACCGCGATTGCTGCGCGAACCGAGCGCATCCGCATTGGTAGCGGCGTGACCGTCTTGAGTTCTGACGACCCGATTCGAGTCTTTCAGCGGTTTGCCACGCTCGATGCGATCTCGAACGGTCGGGCCGACGTCATCATGGGGCGAGGCTCGTTCACCGAGTCGTTCCCGCTCTTCGGCTATGCGTTGCAGGACTACCAGACGCTCTTCGAAGAGAAGCTCAACCTCTATGCCGCGGTCAACGACGGCGGCCCCGTCACCTGGCAGGGCAGTACGCGTGCTCCGCTGCAGAACCAGATGGTGTACCCGATTGCGGAGAGTGGCTCGGTGCGCACGTGGGTGGGCGTCGGGGGAAGCCCCGAGTCAGTGGTGCGCGCCGCCAACTACGGATTTCCCCTCATGCTCGCCATCATCGGTGGACCCGCCGAGCGCTTCGCGCCGTTCGTCGAGCTCTACCACCGTGCGCTCACGCAGCTCGAGAAGCCATGGCAGCCGGTGGGCGTTCACTCGCCCGGGTACATCGCTGAGACCGACGAGCAGGCCATGGAAGACCTCTGGCCCGCCTACGAGCTCATGTTCGGTCGCATCGGCCGCGAGCGCGGCTGGGGGCCGACGACGTACGATCACTTCCGTCAAGAAGTCGAGCACGGTGCTCTCTACGTGGGGTCGCCTGAGACGGTCGCCCGCAAGATTGCCGACACGGTCGCCACTCTCGGCATCCAGCGATTCGATCTGAAGTACAGCACGGGTCCGCTGCCGCACGAGAAGCTCATGCGCGCCATCGAGCTCTATGGCACGCAGGTCATGCCGAGGGTGCGTGAGTTGCTCGCCGAGCGCCTCGTGCCCTCGGCGACGTAGCCGGACCGCTACGGGCCGGTGACGATCGAGAGGCCGGTGATCTGCGACGCGTTCTCGACCCCGCCCCCGTTCGTGAGATCAGTGAAGCCGAGTGCGGTCATGCGCTCAATGGCCTGGCCCGATCGGTTGCCACTGCGGCAGTAGACGAGGTAGGTGCCATCGGCGTCGAGTTCGCTCACGAGCGTGTCAAACGATGCTTCTTGAACATCGATGTTGAGGGCTCCCTCGAGGTGGCCGGTGGCAAACTCGTCAGCGGTGCGCACGTCGATGATTACGGTGCTCTCGTCGAGCACGATGGGGTCGCCCGGGATCGCGCAGGCGGTTGCCCCGAGCGCAAGGCCGAGAGCAAGGGCGAGGGCGAGCAAGGTGCGGCGCATGGGTCTCTCCTTCGTGTCGTGGCGCAAGAGTAACAGATACCCAGGGGGGTATACAGAGTGAGTGGTGTTGATCGACCTCGGGCGCGTGCTTGACTGACCCCATGGCCGACACTGCCCTCAATCGCCGCGTACTCGTCGTGGCCATCCTTTCGGCCTTCGTGGCGTTTCTCGACGGCTCGATCGTCAACGTCGCTCTGCCCGCGATCACCACCGAGCTCGGTGGGGGGCTGCCGGTGCAGCAGTGGGTGGTGGATGCGTATCTCATCACTCTCGGATCACTCATCTTGCTCGCCGGCTCGCTCAGTGACCTGTTCGGGCGCGTGGCCATTCTTCGCATCGGGCTCATCGGTTTTGCCGTGACCTCGCTCGCCTGTGGACTGGCGCCGACCGCTGACGTGCTGATCGCTGCGCGCGCGGCCCAAGGCATTGCGGGTGCCTTGTTGGTGCCAAGTTCGCTCGCGCTCATCATGAGCGCTCATCGCGGAGCGACGCAGGCGCGCGCAATCGGCCTGTGGACGGCATGGACGTCGGCCGCTTTTGTTGTCGGCCCTCTCCTCGGCGGTCTCTTGACCGACTTCGCCAGTTGGCGGTGGGTCTTCGTCATTAACGTCGTTCCTGTCGCGCTGACACTCGTGCTTCTTGTGCCACTGCGCAATGAGCCCGCAGTGCAGCGTCCACCCCTCGACCTTGTGGGCGCGGTGCTCGGTGCGCTGGGGCTCGCCGGCGTGGTCTTCGCGCTCATTGAGCAGGCGAATTATGGCTGGAGTGCCGCGCTGGTCTGGGTGCCGCTCGTGGTCGGCGTCGTGAGCCTTGTGGGTTTTGTCGTTCGCCAAGCGGTGGCGCAGCATCCGATGATGCCGTTGTCGTTGTTCCGCAATCGCAACTTTGCCGTCGGCAATATCGCGACAGTGGCCATCTACGCGGCGCTCTCGGTTTCTGGCCTCGTGATCGTGGTCTACCTTCAGCAAGTGGCGGGGCTGAGCGCGACCGTCTCGGGGCTCGTCATGCTGCCCGTCACCCTTTGTCTCGTGCTGCTCTCGTCGCGGTTCGGCGCCCTTGCGGGTCGATTCGGCCCCCGCTGGTTCATGACGCTCGGGCCCCTGTTGGTCGCGATCGGATTTGTGTCGTTGCGGTCGATTGAGACACCGTTCGACTTTGTGTCGCAAGCACTGCCGGGAGTCGTCCTCTTCGGACTGGGGATGTCGATGACCGTTGCTCCGTTGACCTCAGCAATTCTCGGAGCCATCGACTCCGAGCGCTCGGGAATCGCGTCCGCTGTCAATAACGCGCTTTCGCGCGTCGCGGGCCTCGTGGCGATCGCCCTGTTGGGAGCAGTGATCGGCACGCTCGTCGACGATGCCTGGCTCGACAATGCGCTTCTGTTGTGCGCGGCTCTCATGCTGACGGGAGCCATCACGTCGGCCGTGGGCATTCGTAACCCGCCCCGCATCGCGGCGGCGAACTCGTCGGCACACGACACCGAGTAGTCGACTCCAGCGCTGCGCACGGGGCACGGCTAGCATCAAGGCATGCGACGACGCCACGATCGATCACGCGCGATTGCGGTCGTGGGGGCGCTCATCGCTGTCTCGCTGGGCGGATGCTCGATCGCGCCGATCGACGCGGTCCCCGCACAGAGTCGGCTCGTCGGGGCGCCGGCTCCTCTCGATGTCGACCAGGTTTATCGAGATCAACGCATCGCCGCGATGACTCCCGAGCAGAAGCTTGCTGCCCTCGTCATGATTCATGTGCCCGGCACCGACGCGGGCAGCATTCGAGCCGTCATCGATGCTCATGGGCTGGGAGGCGTCATTCTCATGGGCGACAACGTGGCTGGACCGGCGTCGAGCGTTGCCGCTCTCACCGCCGGTCTCAGCACCGATGCGGGGTTGCCCGTTCTCACGGCCATTGACCAAGAAGGCGGAACCGTTCGACGACTCGACGACGACCGTGCCTTGGCGGCACGCGATCTCTGGGGCCTCGACCCGTCGGCAACGGAGCAGGCTTTTGCCGCGCGGTCCGCGCTGGTCGCCTCGGCAGGCGTGATGATCAACTTTGGCATTGTCGCGGATGTCACGCCCGACCGATCGTCGTTCATTCGACCGCGCACTCTCGGCGAGACGCCGTCCGCCGCTGCAGAGCGCGTCGCGGCGGCGGTGCGCGGAGAGATGGGCGTCGTGCTGTCGACTCTCAAGCACTTTCCGGGACACGGGGCGAGCCCCGACGACTCGCATGTGAGCATCCCGCGCTCGAACATTTCACTCGAAACGTGGCGCACGACTCACGCGGTTCCGTTTCAGGCGGGCATCGACGCGGGAGCGCCTCTTGTGATGATGGGGCACCTGCAGTTCGATCAGATCAGTCCGATGCCGGCATCGTTGTCGCCAGCGTGGATCGACATCTTGCGCTCAGAGATGGGTTTCGACGGGGTCATTGTGACCGACGACTTGCTCATGCTGCAGGCCTCGGGTGTGCCCGCTTATGCGAACCCCACCGCAAACGCGATTGCTGCGCTCGCCGCCGGCAACGACGTGGTGTTGTTCGTCTTGCCGGGCGACCCGTCGACGGTCGGTGTCAACCTGACGATGCTCATCAGCGATCTGGCTGCAGCACTCGATGATGGTCGTCTCGATCCGGCGCGAATCGACGAATCGCTCGATCGAGTTCTGGCCATTCGTCGAGACGCATCTGGCCAGTCGGCGCCCTATGTTGATTGTGGTCTCAAGTGCTGGGGGCAATCGCCCCGTTCACTTGCCGACGACAACTAGAGCGTCGGCAGGTCGACGTCAGAGACGCGCTCAGGCAACTGGTTCGTCGTCACTCCGCGCGGAACGATCTCGGCCTCGGCCGGAAGGATCGATGCGGTCGTCGCGGTGATGGCACCCACGACGACGGCAAGAGTGCCGAGTCCGGTGATCAGCGCGGTGATCGGGGTAAGGCGACGGTGGCGCTCGAGGCTGATAACCACAGCACCAACGAGCATGAGGGTGACGGCCGTGATCACGAGAGCGATCATCTGAATCACTGTTCCTGTCGGGTTTCAAGGAACGCGGCTCAATGGGTGGAGAGCCGTATTCACGTTTCGACCTTGGGTAGGCGAGGTCGTACCTTCAGCGTACGCTTCGTTGCTCACGAAGGCCAGAACTGAGGCTGTGTTTGCGGTCCCCATTTCGGGGGACCGATGGGTGATCATGACGCACCTCGTCGACGCGCCGCACGCCGACTCACTTCTCAGGCGAGAGCCACAAGAATGGACCCGTGCCCCCTTCGAGCGACCGAGTATTGCACCGCGATGTGCTGGCGGCGGTTGCTTCGTCGCTCGACGCCTCGCTGGTCGACGCGCAGCCGCTGCAAGTCGAGCCGACGGGCAACGGCTTCACGCACGGCTACCGCGTCAGCCTCCGAGATGCCGCCGGTATCGCCGCCGACCACACCGTCTTCGTTGAAACGGCGCCCCCTGAGGTGACGCGGCCCGGCGTTCTGGCGTTGAGCAACCCGGCCACGGGCGAGAGGGTCGATGTATGGGTGTATCCGGCCGACCCGGCGTTGCCGGCCCTTCGCACGGCGGTCTACGCAGAAGCTGCCGGCGTGGTGCTCGCCCGACTGGGCTTGCCGGTTGACGGGTTGCGCGTCAGTCTCGCGGCCTATCGGCCGGGCAAACGTGCGGTCGTGCGCGTCGATACACACAGCACCGCCTACTTTCTCAAGGTTGTGCGTCCGCCCGCCGCGCAGCCACTTCAAGCGCGACACACGCTGTGGCGCGAGGCGGGAATCCCCGTTCCCGCGGTCTTGGGGTGGAGCGAAGAGGGCCTGGTGGCACTCGAGGCCCTCACGGGCTCGGAACTCATCAGCGTGCTCGATCGGGTGGATCGACCGGATGCCCTGCTCGACCAGATTGAGGCGCTCGGTAACGCCATCGCGCGTGTCCCGTCGGTCTCGTCAGCTCGTGCATCGCTGGTTCGTCGCGTTGATTGGTATGAAGAGCGACTCATTGAGCAAATGCCTGCCCACGACGGCTTGATCGAACGCACCGTTCGCACCATCTCGCAGAGGTTTGCCGCGGGCGGATCACCTCCTCCGTCTCGCACCGTTCACGGTGATTTGCACCTGGCGCAATTGCTTGTTGACCCTCAGCGACCCACCGTGATCTCAGGGGTGCTCGATATCGACACGTCGGGATGGGGAGACCCTGCCGACGATGCCGCGGCGCTCTATGCCCATCTCATCGCCACGGTTGTCCACGACGGCGGCAGCCGAGCAACGGTGCGGGCCCGTCGAGCGTCAGTGCTCGCCGATGGGTGGCGGCGCCGGTGGTTTCGCTCGGCGGAAACCGGGTTCGTTGACCGGGCGCACTCCATCGCGGCGACCCAGCTCTTGGGCCATGCGCTGTCTCGGTCGGCGGCCGGATCAGGCGGCGCCACAGCGTTGATCGAACGTGCCCATCGGGTCGTCAATGCTGATGAGAGACCTCTCACTGCTTCTTCCTGGTGATCTCATCGCGGCTCGCGAGAGTTGCTCCATCAACGCAGACCGCAGGGGTCTGCAGGGGAGGAGAAACATCATGGACACCAAGAACTGGATCGCAATCGGTGCGGCTTCGGCACTCGGCCTCGGAGTTGTCGCTGGGGGCGCGGCGAGCGTCGCCAACGCTATTCCGTTGATCGAAAACGCCACGGGCCTCTCGGTTCCCGGCATTGACACTCTGACCGGGGGTGACGACCGCATCGAGCTCGACTTCCGCGTCGACAGCGACAGCATC
>NZ_JANRKZ010000040.1:0-5161 GCF_033763155.1 Microcella sp. | reverse complement strand
CGCAGCATCCCTGCGACGTCGCGCAAGGGCGAGTCGACCCGTGCGCGCTCGGAGAGCGGCCGCAAGGGTTCGCCCTCGAAGTCGACGAGCAACCACTCGCCGGTCGGCCGGCGCAACACTTGGCCGAGGTGGTAATCGCCGTGGATGCGTTGCAACGCCGGCCACGGAGCCTCGCGCGCCGCGTCATACACCGCTTCAATCGCGGGCCGCAGCTCGCGCAACTGCGGCACATCCGTCATTGCGACGGCGAGGCGCTGGTGCCAGCCCGCGACAAAGCCGACGATGTCGCCGAGCGTCGGCTCGCGCGTCGGCATGCACTCGGCGAGAGCCGTGTGCACTTCGGCCGTCACGCGGCCCAGCGCGTCGGCGTCGGCGGCGAACGAGACGCCCGCGCCGACGGCGTCGAGGGCGAGCGGCCATCCGTCGCGCACGCCGGGAATGAACTCTTGCGCAAAGGCGATGTGGCCGGTCAGCGGCTCGATGCTGTGCGTGTCAGAGCCGTGCGGGTCGACCCACGTGGTCGACAGCGAGCCGAGCATCCGGGGCACCGATCGGTTGCCGGCGCTCGTGAGCGCCGACTGCAGCACGACGTCGGGGTTCTCGCCCGCGTGCACGAGGCGGAAGATCTTGGCGACGAGCGGGGCCTCAGAGCCTCCGTCGAAAATGATCGAGGTGTTCGACTGTTCTCCGCCGTGCACGCGCGAGGTGAGATCGGTGCGGTGCACGCCGAGCATGGTCAAGAGCGCGCGGGTGTAGGCCGGGTCGTGGGCGCCGTCGAACAGGTAGTCGTCGTTGTCGTCGCGCCCGATGAACGAGGGGCCCGCGCCGCGCGGGATCGTGCGGCGCAAGACGATGGGCACGTGGTACAGCGATGGCGGGTTGTTGGCAGTGTCGCGCAACAGCACAACGTGAATGCGGGCATCCGCATCATCAGAGCTCCACTCGACGCGGTTAACCTCAACGAGCTGCGGCAGTCGGCCCTTGCCGGCATACCACCGCTGGCGGGTCATCCACTCGGTGAGGCACTCCATCGTGCTGTGCATGCCATGACCCTACACAGAACCCGAAGTCAGGCTGTGCGGGCGCGCAAGAAGCCATTCATGGCCGCCGTCAGGGGCGCATCGACCGTGAGGGGCCGCGCATCCACCGACCGCACGGGGGCCGCGTGCCGCACGCTCGAGACGAGCCACGCGGCATCGGCACCGAACAGATCGTCGGCCGTCAGTGGCTCGACCGCCGTGCTCAGCCCCCACTGGTCGGCCGCCGCAAACAGGTCAACTTGCGTGGTGCCCGGCAAGATGCCGAACGCGTCGGGAGGCGTTGCGAGCTGCTCGCCCCGACGAATGACGAGCGTCGACGTCGGACCCTCGAGCAACATGCCGTCGCTCGACACGAACACCACGTCGTCAGCACCGCGTCGCTGCGCCTCGCGCACGGCCGCGCGGTTCACGGCGTAGGAGAGCGTCTTGGCTCCCGCGAGCAGCCACGGGCTCGTCGTGCTCACGTCGCTGCGCAGTCCGCGGTCGAGCAGCACCACGTCGACGCCCTCGGTGCGTTCGCGTCGAAACTCGGGTGACACCGTGCCGTACGCCCAGCCCGTGGGTGCCGGCTGACCTTCGATTCCGCGCGTGAGCACGATCTTCACCCAGGCTTCGTCGTGGTCGGCGAGGCGATCGGCGAGCGCGAGCACAGCATCCCGCCACAGTGTTTCGTCGATGGCGGGCAAGTCGAGCATGCGGGCCGATCGCGCGAAGCGCGCAAGGTGGGCGTCAAACGCTTGCGGGTGGCCACGGCCAATGCTGATGGTTTCGAAGATGCCGTCTCCGCGGGTGGCCGCGACGTCGAGCACGGAGAGTTGCGGATGCTCCACTTCGGCATCGACCAGGTGGCCCGCCGATTCGGCGAGGGCCGCCGAGTGCGGCGGAATGACAAGCAGAAGGTGCTGCGGCACGGTCATGCTGCGACGGTATACCTGCTCGTGCTGCGGCCGCGACCCGGGCTAGCGCAAGTCGGCCCGCACGACGGGAATCGGACCCGTGCGGCGCCGGCCGTGACTCACTCCGCGAACCCCGCGCGTGTGGACGCGGTTGATGACGATCGCGACGGCGGCGAGCAGCACGATAAACGCGGCGATGCCCACGACGTAGATGACGACGCCCGTGATGCCGTTCGGTCCGTCAGGTTCGAGGAAGGGGTAGGGGTACCACCCGGTCGACGAGCCACGCACCATCGTGACGCCCACCCAGATGAGCGGGTAGCTCACGGCGAGCCACAGCGCCGACCACGAAATGCGCACGCGGCCGGGGGTCAGCAGCCAGTCGAGGGCGATGTAGATCGGAATCCACACGTGCAACGACTCGTTGGGCCAGACCGGCCCGACGTAGCCGTCGTCGTTCGGAATGTCGCGCAACAGCACGTTGTAGACCACGGCGGTGACGAGGGCATACGAGAAGATGCTCGCGCGAATCGCCGTGTAGAGCCGCGTGTCACGCTCGAGGCGCAGCGCCATGATGCCGCCCGCGATGAGCACGACGATGTTGATCATGGCGGTCTGAATCGTGAAGTAGGCGAAGTACTGGTCAGGCTCGAATCGGCCGACCGAAATTTGGTCGGTGATTTGGGTCACGAGCGCGGCAAAGATGAGCAACCCGGCGACGATGCTGATGATGCCGGCGATGTGGCGAAGGGTGGCGAGGCGTGCCGTGGCGGCCTTTTCGCCAAGGGGAGAGGTCTCAGTCACCCGCCTGACGTTAGCAAGAAAAATGCATGACGATGCATGAATTTTGCAGAGCATCCCTCACCTGACCGGGAGTTTTTCGGGATGCCCGCCGAGCGGCCCCGCCGCCCGATCTCAGTCGGCGATTCCGAGCACGTCGAGCAGCCAGGCGAGCTCGATGGCGCGCTGCTTCCAGGCCGAGTACCGGCCACTCACGCCGCCGTGCCCGGCCTCCATTTCGCACCGCAGCAGGGCATCCGCCCCCACCTCGCGCAAGCGCGCCACCCACTTGGCGGGCTCGACGTAGAGCACGCGCGTGTCGTTGAGCGAGGTCACGGCGAGAATGCGCGGATACGTCTGCTCGGTGACGTTCTCGTAGGGTGCGTAGCCCTTCATGTAGGCATAGACCTCGGGGTCGTCGAGCGGGTTGCCCCACTCATCCCACTCGATGACGGTGAGCGGCAGCTCGGGCATGAGAATGCTCGTGAGCGGATCGACGAAGGGCACGTCGGCGAGAATGCCCGCAAACAACTGCGGAGCGAGGTTGGCGACGGCGCCCATGAGCAGGCCGCCCGCGCTGCCGCCCTCGGCGACGAGCCGGTCGGGAGCCGTCACGCCCGTGTCAACGAGGTGCTGAGCCACCGCGATGAAGTCGGTGAAGGTGTTGGTCTTGGCGAGCGTCTTGCCGTTTTCGTACCAAGCGCGACCGAGCTCGCCGCCGCCGCGCACGTGCGCGATCGCGAAAACCACGCCGCGGTCGAGCAGCGACAGGCGCGGGATGCTGAAGCCGGGGTCAATCGACGACTCATAGCTGCCGTAGCCATACAAATGCACGGCGCTCGGCTGCGCGCCGCCGGCACCGTCGAGTGACCCGACGAGCCCCTTCTTCCACACGAGCGACACGGGAACCCGCGTGCCATCGGGCGCGACCGCCCAGTCGCGCCGTTCGGCATAGTCGCTCGAGCGGTAGTCGCCGAGCACGGGCTGCTGCTTGAGCACCGTCATGGCGGCGGCACCGTCGCGCACGCGTGCGACGTCGAGGCTCGCCACGGTCGAGGGTTCGGTGAAGCTCGCGTAGCCGAAGCGCAGCAGCGGTTGGCTCCACTCGGGGTTTCCGCGCGCACCGATCGACACGAGCTTGTCGCCTTCGATAGGGGCGGTCAGCTCGACCCACGCGCTGCCCGGCCACGTGAGCTCGGCGAGCTCGGTCGTGGGTTCGAGCGGCGCGACCGCGGTGCGCGGAAGCCCGTCGGCGCGATAGTCGAGCACGAGAAAACGCTCGAACGCGTCGATGCCCTCAACACGCCGACCCGGCTCGTGCGGCACGAGGGTGACGGGGGCGGCGTGGGGAGCATCCACGGGCACGGCCACGATCTGAAAATCGGGCGCCTCGTCATTGTGCGTGACGAGCCAGACGTCGTGACCGTTGAGGCGCGCGTGCTCGAGGTCGTATTCGATGCCGTCGCGGCGCGGCCACACGACTTCGAACGTGCCCTCGGGCGTGCTCGCATCGAGCACGTGCGTTTCGCTCGTGATGCTCGACGCCGCTTCGATGACGAGATAGCGGCCGCTGCGCGTGCGCCCGGCACCAACCCAGAAGCCGTCATCGGGCTCGTGAAACACGGCGACATCGTCGGCGCGCGCGGTGCCGACGCGGTGCCGCCAGACGGTGTCGGGCCGCCACGACTCGTCGACGGTCGAGTAGAAGACAAACTGGCCGCTGGGGTCGAAGAAGGCGCCCGCCGCAGTCTCGGTGATCTCGTCGGCCAAGTTCTCGCCCGTGCTCAGGTCGCGAATGCGCAGGGTGTAGCGCTCATCGCCCTCGGTGTCGATCGCGAAGAGCAGCCACCGACCGTCGTCGCTCACGTCGAGCGAGCCGATCGAGAAGAAGTCGTGACCCTCTGCTTCGATGTTGCCGTCGATGACGATCTGCTCGCCGTCGCGCGGCTGGGCGGGGTCGTCGAGCGGCGGTGGGGGAGTCCACGCGGCAGGGTCCGTCGGGTTCGCCGGGTCGATCGGCACGGCGGGCACGCGACACTGGATGCCGTACTGCAGCCCCTCGACCGACCGCCCGTAGTACCACCAATCGCCTTCGCGCACGGGGATGCTCATGTCGGTTTCGAGCGTGCGGCCCTTGATTTCGTCGACGATGCGATCGCGCAGAGGATCGAGGTGCGCCATGCGGGCCTCGGCGTAGGCGTTCTCGGCCGTGAGGTGCGCGATGACCTCGGGGCTCTCTTTTTCGCGCAGCCACTCGTAGTGGTCGACGAACACGTCACCGTGGTGTTCGCGGCGGTGGGGCTTCTGGGCAGCCAGGGGCGGGGCGGCGATGGGAGGGGTGACGTTGCTGAGATCGTGACTCACCTGCCCAGCGTAGGCTTTCGGCACCATGTCTGATTCGCCCCTGGCTGCCAACCCCTACGAGGTTCTCGGCGTGCGCCCGAC